>NZ_JBHJTL010000039.1:0-68674 GCF_042264065.1 Streptomyces sp. NPDC056222
CTTTGGGTGTTGCACCTCTGGGGGGTATACCTTTTTCTTTGGTGGGTGGGGGCGCGGGGGGTGGTGTTTATCCGTGGGGTCCCCGCCGGCCGCCGTGAGCGGCCATCACCTGCCCTTCGGACCTAGCGGCGGGTGGTGCGCCGTTGGAGCGGGTGGATGGAGACTCGACTTACTTCATGACGCCGAGCGACGCGTAGTCGTAGCGGCCGTTGTAGGCGTCGGCCGTGTAGACGTTGGTCAGTCGCGAGGAGCGCCAGATGATGTTCTTCTCGTGGGTGAAGGGCAGGTACACCGCGGCGTCCGAGACCTTCGTGTTGATCTGCTTGTAGAGCTCGCCGGCCTTGACCGGGTCGGTCTCCTTCAGCGCTTCGTCGAAGAGCTTGTTGACCGCCGGGTCGTTCAGCTCCGAGAAGTTGTTGTTACCGCTCTGGAGGATGAAGCGGCCGTCGACCAGCGGCTGCAGGAAGCCCTGACCGGAGGGGAAGTCGGCACCCCAGCCCATGATGATGATGCCGTAGCCCTTGTCCTTGACCACCTTCGGCGAACCGATGATGCCGGAGGTCTGGGCGCCGTCGAACTGGTCGATCTGGGCGTCGATGCCGACGGCCTTCAGCGACTGCTGGAGGGACTCGGCGGTCGCGATCTCGATCTTCTTGTTGTTGCGGACCGCGATGGTGGTCTTGAAGCCGTTCGGCTTACCGCACTTCGCCAGGGCCTCCTTCGCCTTGGCGATGTCCGGCGCGCCGGCGAGCTTGCCGTACGGGTCGGCCTTCGGGTCGGCACCCTTGATCGCCGGCGGCAGCATGTTGGAGGCGATGTCGCCACCGGCCTGCGGGCCGCCACGGGCGGTCTGGAGGGACTTGGAGTCGGCCGCGTAGATGATCGCCTTGCGGCACTCGACGTTGTCGATGACCGTCTGCGGGAAGACCGCGTAGCGGATGAAGCCGGTCTGCGGGTTGTCCGCGTTCCCCTTGTGCTGCTGAAGCACCTTGGCACGGGCCGCCGCGCCGACACCGGTGGCGTTGATGTCGAGGTCGTACTCGCCCTCGACCAGACGGTTGTCCATGTCGTCGGCGTTGGTGGTGAACTTGACGCTGATCTTGTCCGGCAGCGCCTTGCGAATCGTGTCCGTCTTGGCGTCCCACTTGTCGTTGCGGACGAGCAGCATCGACTTGTTGGGAGTGTAGGACTGCCACTTGTACGGGCCGGAGGAGAAGGGCTTCAGGCCGTACTGGGCCTTGGTGTCCTTGTCCTGGCGGACCGGAGAGGCGGCGGGCATGGCCAGCATCTGCAGGAAGTCACCGTTGGCGACCGGCAGCTTGAAGATGATGGTCTTGTCGTCCGGGGTCTCGATCGCCTTCAGGCCGAGCTTGTCCGCGGAGGTGTCCTTGTAGGGACCCTTGTACTCGCCCTTGGGGTCGAGGACCTGCTGGAGGTAGATCGGGCCGCCGGAGATGACGTCCTGGGCCCAGATGCGCTCGATGCCGTACTTGATGTCCTTGGAGGTGATCGGCTTGCCGTCCTCCCAGGTCACCCCGTCCTTCAGCGTGAAGGTGTAGGTGAGGCCGTCGGGCGAGACCTTGCCGGCGTCGGTGGCGAGGTCGGGGACCAGCTCGGTGGAGGCGGCGCCCGGCTCGGCCTTGAAGGTGACCAGCTGGCGCGTGTAGTAGCGGGCGAAGTCCCACACGAAGCCGTAGTAGCCGCGCTGCGGGTCCCACGAGTCGGCCTCCTGCGAGCCGATGAACTTCAGCTCGCCGCCCTTCTTGTCGGAGGGGTTGGCGACCTTGTTCACAGCGGCGTTGAAGCCGGCCGCGCCGGTCTTGCCCTTGTCTCCGTCGCCGCTGCCGCCACCGCAGGCGGTGGTGACGACCATCGTGGCCGCCGCGAGCAGCGCGCCCGCGGCGATTCTGCGCCGCTGAGAGCTGTTCAGAGTCATGGTCTCGCAACCTCCGGTTTAGTGGCGGCCGTCACGACGGTCCGCCGGTGTTGATTGCCTCCTGTCACCAGCGGCAGGGGCGGGTCTGTACGGGCGTGCGGGCGGTCAGCAGGTGCTCAGCGAGCGGCCTTCGGGTCGAGCGCGTCGCGCACGCCGTCGCCGAAGAGGTTGAACGCCAGAACGGTGATGAAGATCGCGAGGCCGGGGATCACCATGAACAGGGGGTCCGATTCATAGGTGGAGATGGCCGTCGACAGCATCTGGCCCCAGGAAGCGGTGGGCGGCTTGACACCGGCGCCGAGGAAGCTGAGGGCCGCTTCGGTGAGGATGTTGGTGGGGATCATGAGGGTCGCGTAGACCATGATCGGGGCGATCAGGTTGGGCAGCAGCTCCCGGCGCAGGATGTACAGGCGGCCGGCGCCCAGGCTGCGGGCGGCGTCCACGTACTCGCGCTCGCGCAGGGAGAGGGTCTGGCCGCGGACGATCCGGCCGACGTACGGCCAGCCGAAGAAGCCGATCACGACCACCAGCGCACCGATGCGGACTCCCGAACCGGAGAAGCCGAGCAGCTCGTTGGGGAGCACGGACACCAGGGCGATGGTGAACAGCAGCTGCGGGAAGGCGAGCATGACGTCCATGACGCGGCTGAGCGCCGCGTCGACCCAGCCGCCGAAGTAGCCGGCGACGATGCCGAGGATCGTGCCGAGCACGACCGCGAACATGGCCGCGAGGAAGGCGACGAGCAGTGAGATGCGGGCACCGTAGATGATCCGGCTGAAGACGTCACGGCCGTTCACCGGCTCGACGCCGAGGAGGAAGTCGGAACTGATGCCGCCGTACGAGCCGATCGGGGTGCCGAAGAGCGGGTCGATCTGGTCCTCGTGGAACTCGTCCGGCGGGTGACCGAGCAGGCCCACAATGACGGGTGCGAGGACGGCGACGATGACCAGGAAGATCACGATCGCGCCGCCGGCCAGCGCGAGCTTGTCCCGCTTCAGTCGCATCCAGGCGATCTGCCAGGGGGAACGTCCCTCGATCGTCTTGCCCGGCGGCGCGTCGGGCACGGCGTCGACGGCGGTGGTCGACTCGACCGCACTCGTCTCGTGCAGTGGTGCCGTCATCGTGGTCAGGACCCCTCTCGGCCGCCGGTAGCCGGCCCTTGCCCGCCGCGGGTAGCGGCTTGGTGGAACAACTGCGAGGCACCGGCCAGGAGGCCGAACGCCCGGTGTTCCGGGGAGTCTTTATCGGGCTCACGATCACCCGCCAGACCTGCTCGGGATGTGATGCGCAACCGTGATGTGGCCCGGAGCCTTCCGTTATCCGGACCGGGCGATCTGCTGAGCGAAGCAACACCGCCCGTTCGGCACGGAACGGACATCACGGCCAACAGCACCTTCCTGGCCGCTTTTTGGGTGGATTCGCCGAGGACGACGAAGGCCGCACCGAGGATCTCGGTGCGGCCTTTTCGGACAGGCGTCTCGCGATGCGGACGAGCTGTCAGGAGTCAGCGATAGACGGGAACGTGGGCGTCGCGGTCGTAGAACGGGCGGGCGTTGGCGCGCAGCCACATCGTCACCGGGTCGTACTCGTCGGACATCGCGACCGTCGAGACGGGCAGCCCGTCGGGGACCGCCGCGATCGACTGGCGCATCATGGCCCGCACCGCCTCGACCGAGGCGGCGGAGGTGTCGTAGAGGTCGAGACCGATGGCGAGGTACGGGGAGCCGAGCGCGGGTTGCACCCAGGCACGGCGCAACGCCCGTACGGCCGAGGTGCGATGGGCGTTCTGGGTCAGCAGGGCGTAGAACTGCGGGATCTCCAGGGAGGGTTCGGAGAGCCGCAGCGGCCCGGCGGGCATCCGGTCGAGACCGGTGGCGATCCGCCGGAGATCGGCCCAGGGGATGCCGACGCCGCCGCCCGGGTCGTGCGGGTTGAGCCAGATGCCCCAGCGGTCGGGGTAGAGGGAGCGCGCGATGTCGCGCCCCGTGACCACTTCGTGGGCACGGTTCCAGCCGGAGGCGGCGAGCTCCTGCGCGGAGGTGACGCACGGGGCGTACCCGAAGCCATCGACCTCCATGTTCCCGTACTGCGCGTCGGGCGAACCGGGTGCGCCCTGCCAGAGCAGCATCCAGACATCGCCTTCGGCGAGGGCGTGCAACAGCTTCTCGTACGCGTCGTAGCGTCCCGGTGCCACCTGGCGCAGCATGTGCTCGACCTGTCCGGCCGCAGCGGTGCTCGACGCGCTCACCCTGGGTCCCGCCCCTCTTCCGTCCACCGAACCAGCTTAATTACGCGGACGCCCGCTGATAGAAGGGGCGCACCCGCTCCAGCATCCAGTCGCCGACCGGGTCCTGCGCAACGTCCAGCAGGATGAGATTGACCGGCCAGGCCACCTCGACCCGGCCCAGCGCGCGGCCGAGCGCGTCGAGCGGGGCGTTGCGGTCGACGCCGTCCCAGGTGGCGAGCTGGACGCCGACGAAGAGCGCCGGCTCCGTGCCCTCGACGCTGGCCAGGGCGCGGCGCGCGGTGACGACGACTCCGGTGGCCTCGAACTCCGCGGACGCGGCGGCGAGGAAGTCGACGGGGTCGTCCTGCCAGTCGGGCTCGAAGAGCCGGACGCGGCCGCCGCTCGCGGGCCCGTCCAGCGGGCTGCGGCCGACCCGGCAGAGCTCGGCGACGGCGGGCGGAGGCAGCGGGGCGCCGACCGTGCCGCCTGGGTTCACGGCGATGCCGAGCTGCGGGGGCAGACCGCGGGCGAAGTCTCGGGCGGGGGCGACGGTGAAGGACATGTGACCGCCCACACAGGCCAGGAACTGCTGCTCGGAGCTGAAGACGGGGACGTACGGCAGTCCGTCGATCTCCATCGTGGGCAGATCGAGGTCCCGGCTCTCGGGGCTGCCGCCGTTGGGGAGGGGCACCCAGACGGGGCTCCGCCCGAGCACCTCGACGAGCCGGCCTCCGGCTGCGGGGTTGCCGAGCGAGGCGGCCAGCACCTCTTCGAGCTCATTGCCCGGCCATGTGACGTCCACGGTTCCCGGTTCCCCTTCTCGCGCCCTGGTCGCGTCTCGCACGCCCTGGTCGCGGCGCCCTCGGGGCAGAACCCTAACGCCGCCCTGGCGCCGCCGTGGCCAAAAGTGTACGGAGCACCCCGGTCCGGATGGACCGGTAACGGCTCGGGCGGTGCACCGCGCCCGCTCGGGCCGGTGCGGGCGCTCGCTCGGGCCGGTGCGGGCGCCGTCAGTCCGTGGGACGGAAGGTGATTCTCCGCAGGGCGCCCGCCGCGTCCCTGTCGAGGAGGGTCGCCGAGGAGCAGCCCCTCGGCAGGCGGCCGGACTCGACGGAGCTCAGGAGCCGGCCGACGGCCCGGCGGTGCCGGGCGAAGGCGTATCCCGACACACCTCGGCCACGCTCGCGCTGCCCCTCCCGCGCGGCGGCCGGGGTGACGTCCAGCAGCACCAGGTGCAGGGCGCCGCCACGGCGGCGGGCCTCGCGGGCGAGCCAGTTCCGCACCCAGGACTGCGTGCCGCAGTCGTGGACGACCACGCTCCGCCCGGAGCGCAGCGCCCGGCGCAGCCCGGCGTAGTGGGCGATACGGGCCAGCGGGCGGTAGACGGCGTACGGCAGGAAGCGGGGCAGCCGTCCCTCCCAGCGCTCGCGGGCGTCCTGCGAATCGATGCCCAGACCCCCCGCCGCGCGTCGCATGAGCGTCGACTTGCCGCTGCCGGGCAGGCCGGAGACCACGACGAGGTCACCGGCGGCGAAGGAGAGCACACGGGGGCCACGGCCGCCCCGCTCGCGCAGATCGCGCAGCAGAGGCACGGCGGAGCCGCGCCTGCGGGTCCTGGCCCTGGCGCGCGGGGACGGTATCCCCGTCCCTGTGGCGTAGGCGCCGGAGTGCTGGAACGTCATCGCTTCTCCCCCAGTCGGGTTCCCGGGAACCCTTGCCCACAAAGTGTAAAGAAGCGGTAATGAGGCACAAGCGATTTGCCGATCAGACCCCTCGTGCAATGATGTGCGCGCCAAGCGCACACAACCTCATACCGGCCGCTCGAATCCGCGCGGGAGAGTCCCGGAACCACCACGGTGGGCCCCGGGCGCCGAAGGAGCAAGACCCTCCCTTGAATCTCTCAGGCCCCGTACCGCGTGGATGAGGCAGATCTGAAAAGCGAACCGCCCCGGCGTGCCCGGTGCGGCTCCACCCAAGGTGCAAGCCGAGGATGCTCTCGGTGAACCTCTCAGGTTCCATGACAGATGGGGAGGATCGTCCTCGTCCGTCATGATTTTTCTGCCTTGGGACCCGGGAGCCACACCCATGAGCACTGCCGCCCCCCGTCTGACCGCCCTCGATGCGCTGCATCGCTCCCTGGGCGCGACCATGACCGACTTCGCCGGCTGGGACATGCCGCTGCGCTACGCCAGCGAGCGCGACGAGCACAACGCCGTCCGCACCAAGGCGGGCCTCTTCGACCTCTCCCACATGGGTGAGATCACCGTCACCGGCCCGCAGGCCGTCGAGCTCCTCGACTTCGCGCTGGTCGGCAACATCTCCACGGTCGGTGTGGGCCGTGCCCGCTACACGATGATCTGCCAGGAGGACGGCGGCATCCTCGACGACCTGATCGTGTACCGCCTCGGCGAGACGGAGTACATGGTCGTCGCCAACGCCTCCAACGCGCAGATCGTCCTCGACGCGCTGACCGAGCGCGCGGCCGGCTTCGACGCCGAGGTGCGGGACGACCGTGACGCGTACGCCCTGATCGCCGTCCAGGGCCCGGAGTCCCCCGGCATCCTGAAGTCGCTCACCGACGCCGACCTGGACGGTCTGAAGTACTACGCCGGCCTCCCGGGCACGGTCGCCGGGGTCCCCGCGCTGATCGCCCGTACCGGCTACACCGGCGAGGACGGCTTCGAGCTGTTCCTGAAGCCCGAGCACGCCGAGGGCGTCTGGAAGGCGCTGACCGAGGCGGGCGCGCCGGTCGGCCTGATCCCGTGCGGCCTGTCCTGCCGTGACACGCTCCGCCTGGAGGCGGGGATGCCGCTGTACGGGCACGAGCTGACCACCTCCCTCACCCCGTTCGACGCGGGCCTCGGCCGGGTCGTGAAGTTCGAGAAGACGACCAACGACGGCGTCTTCGTCGGCCGCAAGGCGCTGGAGGCCGCCGCCGAGCGTGCCGCCTCCAACCCGCCGCGCAAGCTCGTCGGCCTGATCGCCGAGGGCCGCCGCGTCCCGCGCGCCGGCTTCTCCGTCGTCGCGAACGGCGAGGTCGTCGGCGAGGTCACCTCCGGTGCCCCGTCCCCCACCCTCGGAAAGCCGATCGCCATGGCGTACGTGGACGCGGCGCACGCCGAGCCCGGCACGCAGGGTGTAGGTGTGGACATCCGCGGCACCCACGAGCCGTACGAGGTCGTGGCGCTGCCGTTCTACAAGCGCCAGAAGTGACGCATCCGTCTCGCTCCGCGTCTCACCCCGCAAGACCCACGTTCATCAGCACTCCCTCGATCCAGGAGAATCAGGTCATGAGCAACCCCCAGCAGCTGCGCTACACCAAGGAGCACGAGTGGCTGTCGGCCGCCGAGGACGGCGTCGCGACGGTCGGCATCACGGAGTTCGCGGCCAACGCGCTCGGTGACGTCGTCTACGCCCAGCTCCCGGAGGTCGGTGACACGGTGACCGCGGGCGAGACCTGCGGTGAGCTGGAGTCGACCAAGTCCGTCAGCGACCTGTACTCCCCGGTCACCGGTGAGGTCGTGGCGGCCAACCAGGACGTGGTGGACGACCCGTCGCTGGTGAACACCGCTCCGTTCGAGGGTGGCTGGCTGTTCAAGGTGCGCGTCACGGGTGAGCCGGACGACCTGCTTTCCGCCGACGCGTACGCCGAGTTCTCCGCCGGGAACTGAGACCCCTTAGGGATCGATTCATGTCTGTGCTGAACACCCCTCTTCACGAGCTGGACCCGGACGTCGCCGCCGCCGTCGACGCCGAGCTCCACCGTCAGCAGTCCACCCTCGAGATGATCGCCTCGGAGAACTTCGCTCCGGTCGCGGTCATGGAGGCCCAGGGCTCCGTTCTCACCAACAAGTACGCCGAGGGCTACCCGGGCCGCCGCTACTACGGTGGCTGCGAGCACGTCGACGTCGCCGAGCAGATCGCGATCGACCGGATCAAGGACCTGTTCGGCGCCGAGTACGCCAACGTCCAGCCGCACTCCGGTGCCTCCGCGAACCAGGCCGCGCTGTTCGCGATCGCCCAGCCCGGCGACACGATCCTGGGCCTGGACCTGGCCCACGGCGGTCACCTGACCCACGGCATGCGCCTGAACTTCTCGGGCAAGCAGTTCAACGTGGTCGCGTACCACGTGGACGAAGCCGGTCTGGTCGACATGGCCGAGGTGGAGCGCCTGGCCAAGGAGCACCGCCCCAAGGTGATCATCGCGGGCTGGTCCGCCTACCCGCGTCAGCTGGACTTCGCCGAGTTCCGCCGGATCGCCGACGAGGTCGAGGCGTACCTGTGGGTCGACATGGCCCACTTCGCGGGCCTGGTCGCGGCCGGTCTGCACCCGAACCCGGTCGAGTACGCGGACGTGGTGACCTCCACCACGCACAAGACGCTGGGCGGCCCGCGCGGCGGCATCATCCTCGCGAAGAAGGAGTTCGCGAAGAAGCTGAACTCCTCGGTCTTCCCCGGTTTCCAGGGCGGCCCGCTGGAGCACGTGATCGCGGCCAAGGCCGTCTCCTTCAAGGTCGCGGCCTCGGAGGAGTTCAAGGAGCGCCAGCAGCGCACGCTGGACGGCGCCCGGATCCTCGCCGAGCGTCTGGTCCAGGACGACGTCACCGCGCACGGTGTCTCGGTCCTGTCCGGCGGCACGGACGTGCACCTGGTCCTGGTGGACCTGCGCAACTCCGAGCTGGACGGCCAGCAGGCCGAGGACCGTCTCCACGAGGTCGGCATCACGGTCAACCGGAACGCGATCCCGAACGACCCGCGTCCGCCGATGGTCACCTCGGGTCTGCGCATCGGTACGCCGGCGCTCGCGACCCGCGGTTTCGGCGACGAGGACTTCCGTGAGGTGGCCGACGTCATCGCGGAGACCCTGAAGCCCGGCTTCGACGCCGAGGCGCTGAAGGCCCGCGTGTCCGCGCTTGCGGAGAAGCACCCGCTGTACCCCGGCCTGAAGTAATTTCGTACGCTTTAGTTCCAGGCTCGTTCGTACGAAAGCTCCGGGGCACCGCGCACACTGGACAGTGAGCGCGGTGCCCCACCCCCTTTTCCTGCTGTTCTGCACCACCCCGGCAGACAACGGCGTCTAGCCCCCCACAAGGAGTTCCCCGTGGCCATCTCGGTCTTCGACCTGTTCTCGATCGGTATCGGCCCGTCGAGCTCCCACACGGTGGGCCCCATGCGCGCGGCCCGGATGTTCGCCCGCCGACTGAAGAACGAGGGGCTCCTCGCCCACACCGCGTCGATACGCGCGGAGCTGTACGGCTCGCTGGGCGCGACGGGGCACGGCCACGGCACGCCGAAGGCCGTCCTGCTGGGCCTGGAGGGCAGCTCCCCGCGCACGGTCGACGTCGAGACGGCGGACGACGAGGTCGAGCGGATCAAGTCCAGCGGCCGGATCAACCTCCTCGGCGCGCACGAGATCCCCTTCGACTTCGACGAGGACCTGATCCTGCACCGCCGCAAGGCGCTGCCGTACCACGCCAACGGCATGACGATCTTCGCGTACGACGCGGAGGGCGCGCTGGTCCTGGAGAAGACCTACTACTCGGTAGGCGGCGGCTTCGTCGTGGACGAGGACGCGGTCCAGGGTGAGAACCCGATCGTCCCGGACGACACCGTCCTGAAGTACCCCTTCCGTACGGGCGACGAGCTGCTGCGCCTGGCGAAGGAGACCGGCCTGTCGATCTCGGCGCTGATGCTGGAGAACGAGAAGGCCTGGCGCAGCGAGGACGAGATCCGCGCGGGCCTGCTCGAGATCTGGCGGGTCATGCAGGCCTGTGTCTCGCGCGGCATGTCCCGCGAGGGCATCCTGCCGGGCGGCCTGAAGGTCCGCCGCCGCGCCGCGAACACGGCCCGGAAGCTGCGCTCCGAGGGCGACCCGGCCGCGCTCGCGATGGAGTGGATCACGCTCTACGCGATGGCCGTGAACGAGGAGAACGCGGCGGGCGGCCGCGTGGTCACCGCCCCGACGAACGGCGCGGCGGGCATCATCCCGGCCGTCCTGCACTACTACATGAACTTCGTGCCCGGCGCGGACGAGGACGGTGTGGTCCGCTTCATGCTGGCGGCGGGCGCGGTCGGCATGCTCTTCAAGGAGAACGCCTCCATCTCCGGCGCCGAGGTCGGCTGCCAGGGCGAGGTCGGCTCGGCCTGCTCGATGGCCGCCGGCGCCCTCGCGGAGGTCCTGGGCGGCACCCCCGAGCAGGTCGAGAACGCGGCCGAGATCGGCATGGAGCACAACCTGGGGCTGACCTGCGACCCGGTCGGCGGCCTGGTCCAGATCCCGTGCATCGAGCGCAACGGCATGGCGGCGGTCAAGGCGGTCACGGCGGCGAAGATGGCGATGCGCGGCGACGGCAGCCACCTGGTCTCCCTCGACAAGGTCATCAAGACCATGAAGGAGACCGGCGCGGACATGTCGGTCAAGTACAAGGAGACGGCCCGCGGCGGTCTCGCGGTGAACATCATCGAGTGCTGACGTCGTAGGGCCTGACCGGCGCGTGCGCCGTACGTCCCGGCACGATCTCCGCGCACACGAACGCCACGACCGAGGGGCCCGCCGAAGCGGGCCCCTCGGTCGTCGTACCGGCCGTCGGAGCGCGGGCTGGATGTCCGTGCGGAGCCAGTAGCGGCCGCCCTCGCGGCCGAGCAGTGCTGCAGCACCACACGGCGGCGCACCCACTGGGAGGGAAGCCGGATCAGCCGGTCGTTCCGTACGAAGGTGCGCAGCAGCGACTCCACCTCGTCGTTCTCGTAGCCGTGGCTCTCCGGCTCCTCGGCGGGCGGGCGCGTGGTGCGGACGATGCCCTTGAACTGCTCGCTCAGGGCGTGGAGTTCGCCTTCGGTCTCCGCCAGGAGACCGCCGTCGGTCAGTCTCCGCACGGCCACGGCCGCCTCCTTGACGGAGACCCCGGCCGCCCGGGCCGCGGACGGCAGCGACGTCGCGTGAGGCGGGCGGCCCGTGGTTCGCCGCTCGGCCGGCTGTCGCGGTACGGCGCCGCCCGTCCTCGCCCGGCGGGGTCAGGCCTTGTTGAGGTCCGCCCAGAACTCGTCCCAGGACAGCTTGCCGTCGGCGTTGCCGTCACGCTGGCCGATCAGGGCCTCCGCGACCGTCTCGGTGACGTTGAAGTCACCCAGCTGCGCCATGACGCTCTTGTACTCGGAGGCGGTGATGAAACCGTCCCCGTCCACGTCGAACCGCTCGAATGCCTTGCGCGCCGACTCGATGTCCGCCACAGCTTCCGCCCCTTCTTGATGCTTCGATGACGGGGCTCAGATTATCGGGCGTTCCCCGGGGGCCGGGCGCCGGGGAGTGGCGGGCCATGGCGGATCATGGGAGGTATGAGCGACGACGTGGCACGGATCCTGGCAGCGGCGGCCCGCGGACAGTTCCCGCCGCCCGACGGTTCGACGACCGTCGTCCCGCCGCCGAACGACCGGGACGCCGGTGTCCTCGCCTTCACCGCGCACTCGGTCGTCTTCACGGACGCGGATCCCGCATGGGTGCGGGCGGAGCTGGCGGCCGCCTCCAGCGACCCGCTGGCCGCCTCGATGAACCCGGGGTTCCTCCTCGCCCTGATGCGGCACACGGGCCGGCGCATGAACACCATCGACCTGCTGACGGTCGCCACGGCGCTGCCCGGGGAACCCGAGCTGCCGCTGCGGGAGATCGAGGACCCGGAGCATCCCCGGGTGGCGCGGGCGATGAAGTACCGCGACGACGTACGGGTGTGGGCGGCCCACGGCGGCGTGGTGATCCTGGGCCGGGGAGTGGCGGGCCGTTGGGAGGCGGCGATCGAGGTCGACGAGGAGGTCAGGCACCGCGGGATCGGCCGGGCGCTGGCCCTCGCCGCCCGGCATCTGACACCGGGCGACGTGGTCTGGGCGCAGCAGTCCCCGGGCAACGCCCGCAGCGTGCGCGTCTTCCAGGCGGCGGGCTACCGCCCGGTGGCCTCGGAGGCCCTGCTCACGGCGGGCTGACCCGCGCCCGGCGAGTGCGCAGAGGCCCCTCCCGAGGGGCCCGGAGACCGGCCGGGCCCCGAGGAGCTAGCGGAACACTCCGGTGTGGCCGAGGGAGTAGCGCCCGGGCTGGGGATAGACCGCGAGGCCGTGGGGGCCGCCGCCGACCGGGATGCGGGCGAGCTGCTTGCCGGTCTTGGTGTCGATCGCGTAGACCTCGGAGTCGTAACGTCCCGACAGCCACAGCACCTTGCCGTCGGCCGAGACACCGCCCATGTCCGGGGAGCCGCCGTCCGGCAGCCACCACTTCTTCGTCAGCTTGTTCTGCCCGAAGTCGAAGACCGAGATGGAGCCCTCGCCCCGGTTGGGGACGTACATCTCCTTGGAGTCCCGGGAGACGTAGAGGCCGTGGGCGCCCTTGCCGGTCGGCATCAGTCGCGGGGTGGTGAACTTCTCGCCGTCCAGGACCCACATGCCGTGGGCCATCATGTCGGCGATGTAGAAGGTCTTGCCGTCCGGGGAGAGCTTCACGTCCTGCGGCATCGCGCCCTGGAAGGGGAGCTTCTGCTGGCCGATGACCTCCATCTTCGCCGTGTCGACCTTCAGCAGCTCGCCGGAGAACTCGCAGGAGACGACGAAGTACCGGCCGTCCGCGGAGAAGTCCGCGTGGTTGACGCCGTAGCAGGAGACCGGGACGGTCTTCTTCCGGTCCATGGTGTGCGGGTCGCGGAAGACCAGCTCGCGGTCGAGGGAGGCCATGACGACGGCGTACTTGCCGTCGGGGGTGAAGTAGAGGTTGTACGGGTCGTGGACCTCGACGGGCTTGCCCGCCACTCCGGTGGCGGGGTCGATCGGGGTGAGCGTGTGGCCGCGGTTGTTGTTGACCCAGAGCGTCTTCAGGTCCCACGACGGGACGACGTGCTGCGGCTGGATGCCGACCGGGATGGTCTCGATCACCTTGTAGGTCGCCGGGTCGATGACGGAGACGGTGTTGGAGTTGGTGTTGGGCACGTAGACCCGGGACGGGAAGTCCTTGACGACGGGCGAGAGCAGGCCCGGCCGGTCGGCCGCGTAGACGTCCTTGGGGTCGAGGAGCGGTGGCATTCCGGGGAGGCCGTCCGGGACGGCCTCCTTCGGTACGACCGGGCGCGCCGCCGCCTCCTTCTTGGCGCCGCCACGGGGCTCGGTGCCGTTGTCCGCGGTACCGCACCCGGCGAGCGCGGCGAGCAGGGCGGCGGCGAGGAGGCTCTTCGAACGCTTGGTGAGAGGCAGCATCAGGTCAGCAGCTCCGTGGTCGTCACCGCGCGCAGGCCGCGGCGGTCGAGGTCGGCGAGGAGGGGCGGCAGGGCGGCGAGCGTGTCTGCGTAGCCGAGGTGCAGGCTCACCACCGATCCGTTGCGGATCGGCCCGGTGACGTTGCGGACGACGGCCGCGGCGCCGGGCGAGGTGAAGTCGAGGGAGTCGACGTCGTACGAGAGGACGTGCGGGTAGCCGACCTGGCGGGCGGCCCGCTGGACGGCCGGGCTCGCGTTCCGGCCTCTGGACGGCCGGAACCAGCTGCCGATGGAGCCGGTGAGCCGGCGCAGCCGCGTGGCGCAGGCGCTGATCTCCGCGTGCGCCTCGTCCTCGGTCATCGCGTTGACGTCGAGATGGCGCTGGGTGTGGTTGCCGAGGTCGTGGCCGCCGTCGAGGATCCGGCGGGCCAGCTCGGGGTGGGTGTCGAGCCAGTCGCCGACGGCGAGGACGGTGACCCGGGCGCCGCCCTTCTCGGCCTCGGCGAGGACGGCGCGAGCGAGAGCGGGGTCGCCCTGGCCGTGGAAGGTGAGGGCGACCCGGGGGCGGTCGCGCGGCCCGCTCGTGATCTCGACCGGCAGGCCGGGGAAGCGGCGGGGGCCCGGTGCGACGGGCTCGGGGGCGGGGGCGGGGCCGTCGGGTGGGGGGCGGCCGTCGCTGCCGCAGGCGGCGGTGAGCGCTCCCGCGAGGGCGGCCGCCGCGCCCGCCCGGAGTGCGCCACGGCGGTCGGTCAGGGTCACGCGCCCATTTAAGGCCCGTAGCACCCGTTTTCTAACGATTAAGCCATTTCAGGACGTTTACGGGTCGCACTCCAGTGCCCGCCATGTGAAGGAGTCGAGGAAACAAGCGGTGAACCCCATACTTATTCACCATTTACAAGGCAGGTGCTCTAGGTCACCAACGATTCATCGGTAAACTGTCACCCTTTGACTGATTTGCCCCAGTAGGGACTTTTGGCGCGATGGCCCCCTGTCTGCCATAGTCGGAGACACGACCCCCATTGACCCGGGCCAGGTCGTTTTCACGGCCGTGGATACACCCCCCCGATCCACGGCCGTCCTCACGGAAGCCCCCAGGCGCCCCACCGCGGCGGACGGGGGCTTCGGTGCATCCGGGGACGGCCGACGACCCGCGAGCAGCAGCCGAAGACCGACAGCCAGAGGCCGACGGCTTGCGGTCAGCGGTCCGAGACGCGCATCTCGAACCACGTCGTCTTGCCGCGCGGCTGCAGATCCACGCCCCAGCGGTCGGAGAGCTTGTCGACGAGGAAGAGCCCGCGCCCGCTGATGTCGAGCTCCTGGACGGGCATGAGACACGGCAGCCCTCGCGAGGGGTCGCGGACCTCGATCCGGATCCAGCCACGACGGCGCAGCATCCGCAGCCCGAAGACCCGGGCGCCGGTGTGCCGGACGGCGTTGCCGACGAGTTCGGAGACGAGCAGGACGGCGTGCTCGGCGATCTGCGGGGACAGGGCCCACTGCCGAAGGACGACGCACTGGGTGAGCCGGCGGGCGATCGCGGCGGACTCGGGACGGGACGGCAGCCGCACGTCCTCCTCGGCCGGATTCCCGTACAACTCCAGCGCCTTGAGGGCCTGTTCGTCATCGACGGCCGGTACCCACCGTGCTGCGGTCGCACCGCCGTGCTGCCGCGGCTGTTCCACACCCTCCAGGCCCGCCATGCCCCCCATCATGGCCGGACGGAACGGGCCGCGGGGCCGTTCCGACGGAATCGAGGCCCCGGAATCGACAATTCCGCTGAATTCGCATGGCATATGCCCTTGGCGGACGGCGGTACTGGAGAGTAGGGTCCGCCGACCGCCTCGGGCCGCCGGAAATCAGACGAACTTCGCCTTGCCCGGACCCTCCTCGACGAAGCTGCGCATCCCGCGCTCGCGGTCCTCGGTCGCGAACAGACCCGCGAACCAGGTGCGTTCGATCGCGAGACCGGTGTCGATGTCGGCCTCCAGACCCTGGTCGACGGCCTCCTTCGCGGCGCGCAGCGCGATGGCGGGGCCCTGGGCGAGCTTCGCGGCCCAGGCGTGCGCCTGCTCGTACACCTCGGCCGCCGGGACGACCCGGTCGACCAGACCGAGCGTCAGGGCCTCGTCGGCCTTGACCATCCGGCCGGTGAAGATGAGGTCCTTGGCCTTCGACGGGCCGACCAGACGGGACAGCCGCTGGGTGCCGCCGGCGCCGGGGATCAGACCGAGCAGGATCTCGGGCTGGCCGAGCTTGGCGTTGTCCGCGGCGATCCGGTAGTCGGCGCACAGGGCCAGTTCGCAGCCGCCGCCCAGGGCGTAGCCGGTGATGGCGGCGACGACGGGCTTGGGGATGCGGGCGACCGCGGTGAAGGAGTCCTGGAGTGCGCGCGACCGCTTGACCATGGCCGCGTGGTCCATGACCTGCATCTCCTTGATGTCCGCGCCCGCCGCGAACACCTTCTCGCCGCCGTACAGGATCACGGCGCGCACGTCGTCGCGGTCGGTCGCCTCCTGGGCCAGCTCGAGCAGCCGGTCCTGGGTGGCGATGTCGAGGGCGTTCATCGGAGGGCGGTCGAGGCGGATGGTGCCGACGCCTTCGGCGACTTCGAGGTTCACAGTCATACCCGGCAGGTTAGCCGCCGTTAACGACAACGGACCCGGTGCTGTTGCTCACAGCGCCGGGTCCGTCGTACGGAGTGGATCGGGGACCTACTTGATCCACTCCGACCAGCTCATGTTCCAGCCGTTGAGGCCGTTGTCCGGAGCGATCTGCTTGTCCTTGGAGTTCTTCACGACCACCACGTCGCCGATGAGCGAGCGGTCGTAGAACCAGGCCGCCGGGGTGGAGCCGTCGCCGGCGCCGCGCGCGTCCCGCAGACCGACGCAGCCGTGGCTGACGTTGGCCGAGCCGAAGGTGCCGGACGAGGCCCAGTAGTTGCCGTGGACGAAGGTGCCCGAGGTCGACAGACGCATCGCGTGCGGCACGTCCTTGATGTCGTACTCACCGCCGAAGCCGACCGTGGCGCCGTTCATCCGGGTCACCTTGTACTTCTCGCTGATGACCATCTGACCGTTGTACGTGGTCGTGGACGGAGCGCCCGCGGTGATCGGGATCGTCTTGATGATCTTGCCGTCGCGCTCGACCTTCATCGTCTTGGCGCTGGCGTCGACCGTGGAGACCTGACGGCGGCCGATGGTGAAGGTGACCTTCTTCTTCTGCTTGCCGTAGACGCCCGGGCGGCCCTCGACGCCGTCCAGGTTGAGCTCGACGGTCACCTTGGTGCCCGCGGCCCAGTACTCCTTGGGGCGGAAGTCGAGGCGGTCGTTGCCGAACCAGTGGCCCTCGACCTCGACGGCGGGCTCGGCGGTCACCTTGATGGCGTTCTCGACGGCCGCCGGGTTGGTGATGCCCCGGGTGAAGTTGATCGAGACCGGCATGCCGACGCCGACGGTCGAGCCGTCCTCGGGCGTGTAGTGGCCGATGAAGGTGTTCTTCGGGGTCAGGGTGGTGAAGGTGGTGTCCTTCGCCGACTCACGGCCCTCGGAGTCCTTCGCGATCGCGTGGACCTTGTACTGCGTACCCGCGGACAGGTGGCCGACCGGCGTCCAGCTGGCGCCGTCCGCGGCGATCTTGCCCTCGACCTCGACACCCTTGGTGTCGGCGACGGTGACCGTCGTCAGCTTGCCCTGCTCGGCCGTCACCTTCAGCGCACCGCTGGTGGCGACCGCGTCGGCGCCGTCCTTCGGGGCGATCGTGACGACCGCCTGCGACGCCGCGTTCTCCTGCTTGCCCCCGCCGCTCTGCGCCGGGTCCTGTCCGCCCTTGCCGCCGCCCGCCGGCTCCCCGCCCCCGCAGGCCGTCAGCACCAGGAGCAACGCTCCCACAGCCAGGGCCTGCAGACGCGCGCCCCCGCGCCGCCGTCCGCGCCCCACCCCGGCCGATATCGGCTGCCCGTTCAAAATGGTCGTCTCCCCTCGCACGGCCTGGTCTCACCACGGCCCGCACCCCCGCGCGCATCCTCCGCGCACACGGCGCTAGATAATCACACCGCAGGACACGAAAGTTCCACGCGAATGTCACCGTTCAGTCCCAGTTGATCCAGGAACCGTGCACGCGACGCAGGTCAGCGAGGGGACGACGAGGGGCTCACCGCAGGGCGGAACCTGCCTTCCACTGGTTCCACTCCATGTTCCAGCCTCCGAGCCCGTTGTCGGGAGCGACCTTTCGGTCACGGGAGTTGACCACTTCCACCACGTCCCCGATGAGCGTCCGGTCGAAGAACCAGCCCGCCGGGGATTCCGGGCTGCCGCCCTTCTCGTCCCGCAGGCCGACACAGCCGTGGCTGACGTTGGCCGAGCCGAAGGTCGAGGGATCGGCCCAGTAGTTGCCGTGCAGGAAGGTCCCCGAGTCGGTCAACCGCATCGCGTGCGGCACGTCCTTGATGTCGTACTCACCGCCGAAGCCGACCGTGCGGCCGTCCATCCGCGTCACGTCGAAGAGCTCCGTGACCACCATCTTCCCGTTGTACGTGGTGGTCTTCGGCGCCCCGGCCGTGATCGGCACGGTCGCGAGGACGTCACCGTCCCGGTGCACCTCCATCGTGTGCGCGGCCGCGTCGACCACGGACACCTGGGAGCGCCCGACCGTGAACCCGACCTTCTTGCGCTGGATGCCGTACACCCCCGGCGCGCCCTCGACATCGCGCAGCGCGAGCTCGACGGTCACCTTGGTGCCGGGCTGCCAGTACTCCTCCGGACGGAAGTCGAGCCGCTCGTCGCCGAACCAGTGGCCGACGACGTCCACCGGGGGCTCGGAGGTGATCCTGATGGCCCGTTCGACCGCTTCCCGGTTCTCGATGGCCCGGTTGAACCCGAACGAAACGATCATGCCGGTGCCGACCGTGGAGCGGTTCTCCGGCTTGAAGTAGCCGATGAAGCGACGCTCGGGCACGACCGTGGTGAACGTGGTGTGCCGGGCGGAGCGTCGGCCGTGCGCGTCCAGCGCCACGGCGTCCACGCTGTACTTGGCGGCGAGCGCGAGCCGCTCGTCCGCCTTCGGCCGCCAGCGCAGCCCGTCCTCGCTGATCGCGCCCGGGACCTCGGTCCGCTGGGCGTCCTCGACCTGGACGACGGTGACCCGTTCGAGGCGTCCGCTGTCGACCCTCACCTCGATCGGCCCCTCGGCGGGCACGGCCCGGCTGCCGTCCTCCGGGCTGATCCGGATGACGTCGCCGGGCGCCCGCGCCTTCCCGGGCAGCGAGATGTCGATGCCTCCGCCGTCGTCGCCGCCCTTGTCGGTGCAGCCCGCAAGCCCGGCCACCAGTCCCGCCGCCGCCAGGGCGAGCACCGCACCGGTCCTCACCCGCTTCAGTACGTGTTTCACGCCTGGCCCAACGACAGCCACCCTCCAGGGGAAACGTGCGTGCGGGTCATGTTGGGAGTCCGGTCGTCCGGGCAGAACAGGTGGGAGGACCACGTGCGGGGAGTCGCGGCCGGGACGCCGCGCCCTCCGCGACATGGGGGTACCTCCCATGCCGGTGGCTGTGGGGGAGGGCCCGACGAGCCGCGGGAGGCCGACAGGTGTCGAGCGCAGCCGAGCAGGAGGCGGTACGGGACGGAGTGGGGCTCTCCCCTGCCCCGGAGCGGCCCCGGCCCGTGGTGTGGCCGGGGGCGCCCACCCCGTTGGGCGCGCGGTGCCGGGTGGGACCCGACGGGGTCGCCGGCACCAACTTCGCGCTGTGGGCGGGCGGGGCGGAGGCCGTCGAGCTGTGCCTCTTCGACACCGACCCCGCGGGGAACGAAACGGAGAGACGGCTGCCGCTGACCGAGCTGACCCATGAGATCTGGCACGGCTTCGTGCCGGGGGTGGTGGCCGGGCAGCGGTACGGCTTCCGGGTGCGGGGCCGCTGGGACCCGTGGACGGGCGCCCGCTGGAACCCGGCCAAGCTGCTCCTGGATCCGTACGCCCGGGCAGTCGACGGGGACTTCACGCTGCCGCCGGAGGTGTACGGGCACGTCCGGGACTGGCCGCAGCAGCATGTGGCCGACACCGTGCGGGACGACCGGGACTCGGCGCCGTTCGTGCCGAAGGGCGTCGTCGTCCTGGACGACGACGACTGGTCGGACGACCGCCGACCGAAGACCCCGTGGCCGGATTCGGTCATCTACGAGCTGCACGTGAAGGGCTTCACCAAGCTCCACCCGGGCATCCCCGAGGAGCTGCGGGGCACGTACGCCGGGCTCGCGCACCCGGCGGCGATCGAGCATCTCGTACGGCTCGGGGTGACGGCGGTCGAGCTGCTTCCGGTGCACCAGTTCGCCCACGAGGACCATCTGCTGCGCCGGGACCTGCGCAACTACTGGGGCTACAACTCCATCGGCTACTTCGCCCCGCACGCCGGCTACTCCTCGTCGGGGACCACCGGCCAGCAGGTCGGCGAGTTCAAGCGGATGGTGCGGGCGCTGCACGCCGCCGGGATCGAGGTCATCCTCGACGTGGTCTACAACCACACGGCCGAGGCGGGCGAACTGGGCCCCACGCTCTCCCTGAAGGGCATCGACAACCGGGGCTACTACCGGCTCCAGTCCGACGCCCGCCGGTACGCCGACTACACGGGCTGCGGCAACACGCTGCACGTGGTCCAGCCGCAGGTACTGCGGCTGATCACGGACTCGCTGCGGTACTGGGTGACGGAGATGGGCGTCGACGGCTTCCGCTTCGACCTGGCGGCGGCGCTCGCCCGGTCGATGCACGACGTCGACATGCTCTCGCCCTTTCTCGCGGTCATCGCCCAGGACCCGGTGCTGCGCCGGGTCAAACTGATCGCCGAGCCGTGGGACGTCGGCAACGGCGGCTATCAGGTCGGCGCCTTCCCGCCGCTGTGGACGGAGTGGAACGACCGCTACCGCGACGCGGTGCGGGACTTCTGGCGCGGCGCGCTGCCCGACGTACGCGACCTCGGCTACCGGCTGTCGGGCTCCAGCGACCTGTATGCGTGGGGCGGCCGGCGGCCGTACGCCTCCGTCAACTTCATCACCGCCCACGACGGGTTCACGTTACGGGACCTCGTCACCTACGAGCGGAAGCACAACGAGGCCAACGGGGAGGGCAACCGGGACGGCACGAACGACAACCGCGCCTGGAACTGCGGGACGGAAGGCGAGACCGACGACCCGGAGATCGGCGCGCTGCGCCTGCGCCAGCTGCGGAACCTGCTGACGACACTGCTGCTGTCGACCGGAGTGCCGATGCTGGTCGCGGGCGACGAGATGGGCCGCACGCAGGGCGGCAACAACAACGCGTACTGCCAGGACAACGAGACGAGCTGGCTGGACTGGTCGCTGCCCGAGGACCCCGGGCGACGGGAGCTGCTCGCCCTCACCCGCCGGCTGCTCGCCCTGCGCCACGCCCACCCGGTGCTGCGACGGCGCGCGTTCTTCTCCGGCCGCCCGCAGGCCGCGGACGGCCTGCGGGACCTGGCGTGGTTCACGCCGGACGGCCAGGAGATGACCGAGCAGGACTGGTACGCCCCCGCCGCCACTCTGGGCCTCTACCTCTCGGGGCGCGACATCCCGGGACGGGACGCCCGCGGCGCCCAGATCACCGACGACAGCTTCCTGGCGATCCTCCACGCGGGCCCGCGCCCGCTCGCGTACCGACTGCCGGGCCCGCCGTGGGCGGAGTCGTACGAGCTGGTCCTGGACACGACCTCGGAGGACCAGTCCCGGGCCCCGGGAACGGTGCACCGGGGCGGGGAGACGGTGACCGTGGGGGCCCGGTCGGTGCTGCTGCTGCGGGTCGGGGGGTGAGGCGGAGCGCGTCACACGTCGGTCAGTGGCGGCCCAGGATGCCCCGGTCGTACGCCACCGCGACCGCGGCCGCCCGGTCCTTGACGCCCAACTTGGCATAGATGTGCGTCAGATGGGTCTTCACCGTCGCCTCGCTGATGAAGAGCTCGACCGCGATCGCACGGTTGGAGGTGCCCTTGGCGACGAGTTCGAGGACCTCGCGTTCACGCGCGGAGAGGCTCTCCTCCACGGGAGCGGCGGGGGTGCGGACGCGGGAGACCAGCCGGGAGGCGACGGCCGGGGAGAGCACGGTACGTCCTTCGGCGGCCGCCCGGACCGCGGCGAACAACTCCTCGCGGGGCGCGTCCTTGAGGAGGTAGCCGGTGGCACCGGCCTCGATCGCGGGGAGGGTGTCCGTGTCGGTGTCGTACGTGGTGAGGACGAGGATCTGGGAGCGGGCGCCGCGCCGGGTGAGCTCGACGATGGCGTCGACGCCGTTGCCGCCCGGCATCCGCAGGTCCATGAGGACCACGTCCGGGTCGAGACGCAGGGCGAGTTCGACGGCCTCGACGCCGCCGGACGCCTCGCCGAGGACGTGGAAGCCCGGTTCGGCGGCGCCCGGGTCGGCGGCGGTGAACATCCCGCGCAGGCCGTCCCGTACGACGGGATGGTCGTCGACGATCAGCAGGGTGATGCGCTTGAGCTCAGCCATGGTGCACCAACGGTACGCGGGCGGAGACCGCCGTTCCCTCGCCGGGCCGGGTCTCCAGGGCGACGGTGCCGGTGAGCCGTTCGGCGCGGGCCCTCATGCCGTCGAGGCCGAAGCCGCCACCGCCGGTGCGGGCGGGGACGGCTCCGGGGTCGAAGCCGCGGCCGTCGTCCCGTACGTCGAGGGTGATCTCGTCGCCCATGTACGAGAGGGTGACGCCGGCCCGGGAGGCGCCGGAGTGGCGCTCGGCGTTGGCCAGGGCCTCCTGGGCGATCCGCAGCAGGGTGGCGGCCACCTCGTCGTGCAGGGGTTCCTCGGTGCCGGTGACGGTGAACCGGGTGGTGATGCCCGTGCGTTCGGACCAGTCGGCGACGGTCTTCTTCAGCGCCTCGGGAAGCGTGTCGTGCTCCAGGGCGACCGGGCTCAGGTTCTGCACGGAGCGGCGGGCCTCGCCGAGGCTGTGGCGGGCGAGGTCGGCGGCGCGCTGGACGTGGACCCGGGCGAGCTCCGGGTCGGGGGTGGCGGTGACGACCTGGAGCTGGGCGATGATCCCCGCCAGGCCCTGGGCGAGGGTGTCGTGGATCTCGGCGGCGAGCCGCCGCCGCTCGTCGGCGACCCCGGCCTCGCGGGCCTGGAGCAGGAGTTGCGCCTGGAGAGCGGCGTTCTCGGCGAGGGCCTGTTCCAGACGGGCGTTGGCGCGGGCGAGTTCGGTGATGGTGGTGGCGCGTTCGGCGGCCCGTTCGGCTTCCTTCGAACCGAGGTGGGCGAAGACGACGGCGAGGCAGGCGTTGAGGGCGAACAGGCCGCCGAAGGCGATCCAGTTCATGAGCGAGGCGGGCGGCAGACCGCCGGACTGGGACCCGGCCATGGTGACGGCGGTGACGAGGAGCCCGGCGCGGACGAGGCGGCGGGGCAGGAGTTGGACGACGTCGAAGTAGCCGATGCAGGCGTAGACGGCGAAGAAGGGGTTGAGCCAGGTGAGCGCGAAGGCGAGGACCGTGCGGACGGTGAAGTAGCGGAAGGACGCCGCGCTGGGGGCGCCGGGCACGAGCCGTACGGAGTCGACGACGAGCCCGGCGGGACGCGTGTCCGCGACTGCGGAAGCGGGCGCGTGCCCGGTGGTGAGGCCGGTGTCCGACGCGGCGGGACCGGCACCCGCGGCGTCGGTGGACGAGGCGGAGGTACCGGTGTCCCCGGCGTCGGTGGACGACGCTGCGGGGTCGGACTCCGCCGCTCTGGCGCGGCGTTGGCGGACGTCCCACCCGAGCTGGAGGGCGAGCACCGCGACGACCAGGACCGCGGCCGTGGCCATCTCCGTACGGTCCATGATCTGGTCGGCGGCCGCCGCGGCGAGGACCGTGGCGATGGCCAGCAGACCGTGCGGCCCCCAGCGGAAGAACTGCTGCCAGCGTTCCTCGACCGTCGTCGCACTCATCGGCTCTCCCCCATACCGTCACTCCCAGCGGAACCAGCGGGCCGCCGTGGCGGTCAGCACGACCGTCCAGAGGGCCATGACCCCGAGCACCGCCCACCCGGGCCAACCGCCGGTCGTCGCCGCGTCGAGCGCCTGCGAGGCGGCGCCGTACGGCGTGAACTCGACGATGCGCTGCAGCGTATCCGGCATGGCCTGGACCGGGACCCAGACGCCGGCAGTGAACATCGTCGGGAAGAAGACGGCCGACCCGACCGCCGTGGCGATCTTCTGGGTACGGGAGACGGCGCAGACGGCGGCGCCGAGGGCGAGGCCGGCGGCGATCGCGAGAAGCAGCGCGAGGACGTACCCGGGGAGGTTCTGCGGCAGCCGGACGCCGAAGGCCAGCCGGCCGACGAGGATGACGAGCGCGGAGGAGACGAGGGCCGCGGCTCCGTGCAGGGCGATCTGGGCGGTGAGGAGGGACGCCGGACGGACCGGGGTGGTCGACATCCGTCGCAGGATGCCGCGTTCGCGGTAGCCGGCGAGGACCGGGGGCATGGCCTGGAGCCCGGCCATGATCATCGCGAAGAGGACGGAGACGGGGACGTAGAGGTCGATGACGCGGCGGCCTCCGAGGTCCTCGGACACCTCGCGGAAGGACGGGATCAGACCGAGGATCACCAGGAGGACGGTCGGCGAGATCATCACCCAGAACAGCGCGCCGGGTTCACGGGTGAAGAGACGGACCTCGGTCCTGAGGACGAGGGTGGTGGCGGTGCTCATCGCTGGTCGGCTCCTGTCAGGTCGAGGAAGGCGTCGTCGAGGGTGGCGTCGACGACGCGAAGCTGTTGGGCGGTGACGGCGCGCCGGGCGATGAGCTGGATGAGGGCGTTGACGGTCTCGTCGGTGCCGGTGACGACGGTCCGGCCGTCCTTCGTCTCCACGGCCGCCGCCTGCGGCAGGGCACGGAGTTCGGACGGGTCGAGAGGAGTCTCGGCGGCGAAGGAGATCACCTTGGAGGCGCTGGCGCGGCCGATCAGCCCGTGGGGGGTGTCGAGCGCGGCGATCCGGCCCTTGTCGATGACGGCGATCCGGTCGCAGAGGCGCTGGGCCTCCTCCATGAAGTGGGTGACGAGCAGCACGGTCACCCCGCCCGCCCGGATGTCCTCGACGAGGGACCAGGTCTCGCGCCGGGCGCGCGGGTCGAGCCCGGTGGTGAGCTCGTCGAGGACGACGGCGCGCGGGTTGCCGACGAGGGCGAGCGCGATGAACAGCCGCTGCTTCTGCCCGCCGGACAGCTTCCCGAACCGGGATCCGAGATGGGCGTCGAGCCCGAGCCTTTCGGTGAGGGTCCGCCAGTCGGCGGGCCGCTCGTAGAAGGAGGCGTACAGCTCCAGGGCCTCCCGTACGGTCAGTTTGGCCTGGAGCTCGCTCTCCTGGAGCTGCACCCCGAGGATCCGGGTGACGTCGGCGTGCTGGGCGACGGGGTCGAGCCCGCCGACGCGTACGGTCCCGGCGTCGGGGATCCGCAGCCCCTCGACGCACTCGACGGTCGTGGTCTTGCCGGCCCCGTTGGGCCCGAGGATCCCGAAGATCTCCCCCTCGGCGACCTCGAACGAGACACCGTCGACGACCTTCCGGCCGCCGTAGGCCTTGTGCAGGCCCTGAACTTCGATCATTGGCATGACTCAAGCGTGGCCGCGGAGGCGGTCCCGGGGCATCGGCCATCGCGCTCGAACCGCCATCAACCGATCGGTTGATGGCGGGTACGACCCCGGGGCTCGGAGCCTCCCGGGTGCAGGGGTAGCGGCCCGGGCGCGAAAGCTCGGGCCGCCCGGGGTCAGCTCTTCGCCGCGGCGTGCTCGGTCTCGATCCGCGCCAGGACCCGCTCCTCGGCGAGGCGTCGGGCCGCCTTCAGGCGCCGGTCGACCAACAGCATCGGGAGCGCCCAGAGCCAGCCCCACAGGGAGAAGTCGACGATGTCGGCCGCGCGGAGCGTGTAGTTGGTGGCGAAGGCCAACAGGACGGAGACGACCCAGGCGGCGGCCCGGTGGCGCGCCAGGAAACGTACGGGCGCCTGTCCCGGCTCGGCGAGGATGTCGAGGGTCGCGGCGAGCACGGCGGCACGGTGGTCGTCCGGCCGGGCGGCGACGTACGCCTCTGCGGACTCGCGCACCTGCCCCCGGCCTCCGTTGCGCAGCGCGTACGCGAGGTCCGTGCTCTGCTGCTCGACGGCCTGCCGCTTCACCGCGCCCTGTGCGGCGTGGAAGCGGAGGTCCTCCCAGTAGCTCCGACCGTGCCATCGTTCGGCGGCGTCGAGGCGCTGGGCCTCCGGGGACTCGGAGTCCAGCTCCTTGATCCTGGCGGCGAGTCGGACCGCGCGGGCGGCCCGCCCGGGGTGGTTGAACCCGTCGGCGCGCAGGCAGAGCTCCGCGTACCCGCCGAGCAGTCCGAGGTGGTCGGGATCCAGCCTCAGCCCGGCCCGGAACGCCTCCTCGGCACGGTCGTCGTGGTCGTCCTCGTCCTCGAGCGCATGGCCGACGCCGAGCCAGCAGTACAGATCGGCCGTCGGGCCGAGGGCGTCGAGCCCCTCCTGCGCCGCGCGCCGGACGGCGGCGCTGCCGCCCGCGAGGAAGAGTTGTTCGCAACGTTCGAAGTACGCCTCGGCCTCTGTCTCGGCTGTCGTCATCCCGGTTCCCACCCCTGTGTCCGTACCCCGAATCCGGGGTCGCAGAAGTCTGTGGCCTGCGGGTTTCACCGTCAAGCCGCGGATCGGGAGGGTAGGTGCGGGGAGAAAACCAGATGAGGGTTGTCAGTGGTGAACCCTAGGCTCGGACCTGATGCCCGGAGAAGATGCAGTCGCCCAGGATTCCCCCGACCGCTCGGCCGTACGCACGCTGTTGCGCCTGTGGCCCTATGTACGACCGGTGCGGGGGCGGTTGGCCGTCGCCGCCGTCGTCGCGATAGTCGCCTCGTGCCTGTCGCTCGTCATTCCGCTCGTCCTGAAGTGGATGGTCGACGGGCCCGTCGCCGCGGGCGATCCGGGCGGCGTGTGGCTGGGCGCCCTGTATCTGCTGCTGCTCGGGATCGCGGAGGCGGTGCTCTTCGGTTTCCGGCGGTGGCTGGTCGCACGGCCGCTGGCCGGGGTCGAGGCGCGGATGCGGGCCGACCTCTTCCGGCGTCTGCAACGGCTGCCGATCGCCTTCCACGACCGGTGGGCCTCGGGTCAGCTGCTGTCGCGCGGCACGACCGATCTGATGCTGCTGCGCATGTTCCTCGCCTTCCCGCTGACGTTCCTGCTGGTCAACGGCGTGACGATCCTGGCCGGTTACGTCCTGCTGCTGGGCCAGGACTGGACGCTCGGCCTGGTGCTGCTCACGCCCGTCGCCCCGCTGGTGATCCTCTGCTCGCTGTTCGAGACGAAGTACTCCGTCGTCGCCCGGCGCGCCCAGGACCAGGTCGGCGACCTGACCACCGTCGTCGAGGAGAGCGTCCTCGGCATCCGGATCGTCAAGGGCTTCGGCCGCCACCGCAGCCAGGCGCTCGCCTTCCGGGAACTGGCCGAGCGGCTGCGGGGCACGGAGCTGGTCAAGGCCCGGCTGCTCGCCGGAATCTGGGCGTTCATCACCGTCATTCCGGAGCTGGCGATCGGCGCGGCGCTCGTGCTCGGCACCGTTCAGGTCGCCGACGGCGATCTGTCGGCGGGCACGCTGGTCGCCTTCCTGTCGACGGCGCTCGCGCTGCGGTGGCCGGTGGAGTCGATCGGCTTCCTGCTCGCGATGAGCCAGGAGGCGGCGACGGCGACGGAGCGGTACTTCGAGGTGATGGACGAGGCCGAGGAGACACCGGGGCCTGAGGTGGCGGTGTCGACCACCGGCGCCGCGGCCTCGGACGGTCTGCGGTTCGAGAACGTCACGTTCCGCTACCCGGACGCTCCCGAGGACACACCGCCGGTACTCGACGGGATCGACCTGCACATCCGGCCCGGCGAGACCCTCGCGCTGGTGGGCGGCACCGGCTCGGGCAAGACGACCCTGACCGCGCTCGTGCCCCGGCTGCACGAGGCGACCGGCGGACGGATCCTGCTCGACGGCGAGGACATCGCCCGCATGGAGCGTGAACGGCTGCGCGCGCTGGTGTCGGTGGCCTTCGAGGAGCCGACCCTGTTCTCGGCGAGCGTGGGCGAGAACGTACTGATGGGCGTGGGGGCAGGGGCCGGCGAGCCGGAGCTGCGGCGCGCGCTGGGGGTGGCCCAGGCCGAGGGGTTCGTCACCGCGCTCCCCGAGGGCGCGGCGACCCAGGTGGGCGAGCAGGGCCTGAGCCTGTCGGGAGGCCAGCGCCAGCGCCTCGCCCTGGCCCGCGCGGTCGTCGGCCGCCCGCGCTTCCTGGTCCTCGACGACCCGCTGTCCGCGCTGGACGTGCACACCGAGGCCTTGGTGGAGGCGGCGCTGCGGGAGGTCCTGCGCGAGACGACCGCGCTGGTCGTGGCGCACCGCCCGTCGACCGTGATGCTCGCGGACCGGGTCGCGCTCCTGTCGGAGGGCCGGATCGCGGCGGTGGGCACCCACCACGAACTGCTGCGGAGCAACGCCGAGTACGCCTGGCTGATGTCGGGCGAGGGAAACGAGGAACGATGACGGATCCCACGACGACATCAGCGACGGACACGGAGGGAACGGCGCCCGGGGAGGCGCCGGGGACGCCGGAGGTCGCACCTTTCGGGACGGCCGCGGGCCGGCCCGCATCCGGAGCGCCAGGGACCGGTGCGCCCGGGGCCGTATCGGGTCTGTCCGGGACCGGGAAGCCCGGGACGGGTGCGGGCCGGCCCGATCCGTCCGGCGCCGGGAAGCCCGGGACGGGTTCCGGCCTCCCCGCGGCCGGAGCGCCAGGGGCCGAGGCGCCCGGGGACCGGCCCGATCCTTCCGACATCGGGAAGCCCGAAGGCGATCCGTCTGCCGCCGCCGGTGCGCCCCACGGGGATCCCTTCGACCGGGACGATCTGCCCACCGCGCCCGGGGCCACCGGCGCGCTGCTGCGTTCGCTGCTCTCCGCGCACCGCGCGCGCGTGGCCGTCGCCGCGCTCGTGCTGCTGGTCCAGCAGGCCGCCGTGCAGGCCGGTCCGCTGCTCGTCGCGTACGCCATCGACAGCGGCGTGCCCGCCATCCGGGACGGGGACTACGGGCCCGTCGTGGCCGTCGCCGTCGGGTACCTCCTCTGCGCGGCGGCGGCCGGACTGCTCCAGTACGCCTTCGTCCGCGGCGCCGCCCGCGTCAACCAGGACGTGCTCCTCGACCTGCGCGGACGGATCTTCCGCCACGCCCAGGCCCTCAGCGTGGACTTCCACGAGCGGTACACCTCCGGCCGGCTCATCTCCCGCTCCACCACGGACGTGGAGTCCCTGCGGGAGCTGCTCGCCGAGGGGCTCCAGGAACTGATCGGCGTCGTCCTCGCGTTCGTGTACATCGCGGCGATGCTGCTCTGGCTGGATCTGGGCATCGGCGCGGTGGCCGTCGCCTCCTTCGTACCGCTGTATCTGCTCGTACGGATCTACCAGCGGCGCGCGGCCCTCGTCTTCGCCGAGCGGTCCACGGCCATCGCGGGCGTGATCGTGAAGTTCGCGGAGACGATGAACGGGATCCGGCCGGTGCGGGCCTTCCGCAGGGAGCAGGCCAACGACACCGAGTTCGCCGCGCTCAACCACCGCCACGAGCGCAGCAACGGCGACGCGCTTCTGGAGATGGCCCGCTATGTCGTCGGCTCGCGCCTCGTGGCGAACACGGCCGTGGCCGGGATGTGTCTGTGGGGCGCGTACCGGGTGGCCGGGGGGACGCTGGCGCTCGGAGTGCTGGCGGCGGCCGTGCTGTACATGCGGCGGCTGTACGACCCGATCGACCGGCTCGGCATGTTCCTCAACTCGTACCAGTCGGCGGCCGCGTCGCTCGCCAAGATCGCGGGCCTGCTGGCGCAGGAGCCGGGCGTCCCTGAGGCCGCCTCGCCGAAGGAGCTCCCGGCGCGCCGGACCGGGACGCCGGGGCGCGAGGTCGTGTTCGAGGGCGTGCGGTTCGCGTACCGGACCGGCGGCGAGGTGCTGCCCCGCTTCGACCTGACGATCCCGGCGGGGCAGACGGTCGCGGTGGTCGGTTCGACGGGCGCCGGCAAGTCGACGCTCGCCAAGCTGCTCGCCCGCTTCTACGACCCGACCGAGGGGCGGGTGCTGCTCGACGGGGTCGACGTCCGGGACCTCGCGACACCCGAACTGCGACGCGGTGTGGTGATGGTGACGCAGGAGGCGTTCCTGTTCTCGGGGACGGTCGCCGAGAACATCGCGATCGGGCGTCCGGACGCGACCCGGGCGGAGATCGAGCAGGCGGCGAAGGCGATCGGCGCGCACGAGTTCATCGCGGGGCTCCCGGACGGCTACGACACGGACGTACGGAAGCGGGGCGGGCGGATCTCGGCGGGTCAGCGGCAGTTGGTGGCCTTCGCCCGCGCTCTCCTCGCGGACCCGGCGGTGCTCATCCTGGACGAGGCGACGAGTTCGCTGGACGTGCCGGGGGAACGGGCGGTGCAGCGGGCCATGGACACGGTGCTCGCCGGTCGGACGGCGGTGGTGATCGCCCACCGCCTGTCGACGGTGGAGATCGCCGACCGCGTCCTGGTGATGGAACACGGCCGCATCGTCGAGGACGGCCACCCGTCGGACCTGGTGAGCGGCGAGGGCCGCTTCGCGACCCTCCATCGCGCCTGGCGGGACAGCCTGGTGGGCTAGCCCTCCTGCGGCGCCCCGCGGCGGGACGGCCCGGCGGGCAAGCCCTCCCTCCGGCGCCCGCCTGGCGGGACAGCCCCGAGGGACAGCCCAACCCCCGGCGCCCGCCTGGCCGGACATCCCGACGAGCCAGCCCACCCCCGGCGCCTCGCCCGGCCGGACAGCCACGTGGGCCAGCTCTCCCCCGGCGTCCCGCCTGCCGGGACAGCCCGGAGGGCCGACCCTCCCCCAGGCGCTGCCTGGCGGGGCAGCCCTAGGGACAGCCCAACCCCCGGCGCCCCGCGTGGCCGGACAGCCCGGCGGGGCACCCCTCCCCCGGCGCCTCGCCCGGCCGGACAGCCACGTGGGCCAGCCCTCCCCCGGCGTCCCGCCTGCCGGGACAGCCCGGAGGGCCGACCCTCCCCCAGGCGCTGCCTGGCGGGCAGCCCGAGGGACAGCCCAACCCCGGTGCCCCGCCTCGCGGGACAGCCTGGTGGGCCAGCCCTCCCGCGGCGCCCCGCGGCGGGACAGCCCGGAGGGCTGACCCTGCCCCGGCGCCCACCCGGCCGGACCGCCCGACGGGCCCACCCCCGGCGCCCACCCTGCCGGACAGCCAGGCGGGGCAGCCCTCCGCCGTGCCCCGCCTGGCCGGACAGCCCGGCCGGACAGCCCGCCGGGCCGGCCCACCCCCGGCGCCCAGGCCCCCGCCCCCGGCGCCCCGTCAGGTCCTGCGCCCCCGCAGCAGCACCACACACAGCGCCGCCGCCAGGAGCATGACCCCCGCCGCCCCGTACGCCGCCCCGTTCAGGGCAGACGTGAACGCGGACCTCGCCGCGTCCAGGACCTCCCCCGGGAACCCCATCGCCCCACCCAGCGTCTCCCGTGCCGCCGCCGGCGCCGATGACGGCATGTGGGCCGTGTAGACCGCCGCTCCGATCGAGCCGAGGACCGCCATCCCGAGCGCCCCACCCAGCTCCGTGCCCGATTCCAGGACCGCCGCCGCCGCGCCCGCCCGCTCCGGCGGGGCCGCGCCGAGCGCGCTCTCGTTGGCGAGGGTCATCGCCGAGACGAGACCGGAGGCGTACACGGTGGCGCCGACGAGGACGACCCACAGCGGAGTGTCGGCCTCGATGAGCGTCAGCAACGCGAAGCCGACCGCCGAGAGCAGGAAGCCGCCGGTCATCACGTACGCCCGGTCCACCCGCCCCGCGAGCACCGCGGCCAGGGGCGCGGCGATCATGACGCCCACCGACGGCGCCAGGCTCCACAGCGCCGCCTCCAACGGGCTCTGGCCGAGGACGGACTGCAGGTACTGGGTGAGGAAGACGGCGAAGCCGACGGTCGCGACCATGGCGAGCAGGTTCACCAGCACCGACCCCCCGTACGCCCGCTTGCGCAGCAGCGCGAGGTCCACCATCGGCTCGGCGAGCCGACTCTGGCGGCGCAGGAACACCAGGGCGATCAGCAGGCCTGCCGCGATCGCGAGCGCCGGCAGCGGTCGCCAGCCGTCCTTGGCGACCTCCTTGATGCCGTGGATCAGCGGCAGCAGCGCTGCCAGCGACAGCAGCGCGCTGGTCCAGTCGAACCGCCCGCGCGCCGCCGCCCCCGTGGACTCGGGAAGGAGTACGGGCCCGAGGATCAGGAGGAGGACCATCGCGGGCAGGTTGATGAGGAAGACCGAGCCCCACCAGAAGTGTTCGACGAGCGCGCCGCTGACGACCGGTCCGAGGGAGATCCCGCTCGCCATCACGGTCGTCCACAGCGTGACCGCCTTGGCCCGCTGGGCCTCGTCGCGGAAGAGCGTGCGGATCAGGGCGAGCGTGGACGGCATCAGGCAGGCCCCGGCGACCCCGAGCAGCGCGCGGGCGGCGATCAGTGTGCCCGGGCTGTGGGCGTAGGCGGCGGCGACCGACGCGATCCCGAAGAGCGCGGCGCCGCCGAGGAGCAGCTTGCGGCGGCCGATGCGGTCCCCGAGCGCCCCCATGGTGATGAGGAGTCCGGCGAGGACGAAGCCGTACATGTCGAGGATCCACAGCTGCGCGGTGGCCCCGGGGTGGAGGTCGGCGCTGATGGAGGGGATGGCGAAGTAGAGGATCGAGACGTCCATGGAGACGAGGAGGAGCGGCAGCATCAGCACGGCGAGCGCGGTCCATTCGCGGCGGCCGGCGAGGACGGTTTCCGGTGGTGTCGTGAGCGTCATGCGGGGAGCGAAGCAGCCGTCCGCGTACGGTGCCACGGTCGCCCTAGTGCACCCCGCGGAAGTCCGGGGAAGCCGCAGTTCAGAGGCGCGTACGAGCCCCGAAGTGCACTAGTACACTGCCGCGATGACCAGCCCACCGCCCTACCTCGCCATCGCCGCCGAGATACGTCGGCGGATCCTCTCCGGCGAACTCTCCCCCGGCGATCTGGTCCCGTCCACACGGGCCATCACCCGCGAGTGGGGCGTCGCGATGGCGACGGCGTCCAAGGCGCTGGCGGCGCTGCGCCAGGAAGGTCTCGTCCACCCCGAGCCGGGTGTCGGCACGGTCGTCTCCACGCCGGCGGCCCCCGTCCCCGCGACGGCGCCGACACGCGAGCGGATCGTCCGTGCCGCGATCGAACTCGCCGACGCCGAGGGGCTTCCGGCGCTGACGATGCGCCGGCTGGCCACCTCCCTCTCGACCTCGACCATGGCGCTGTACCGGCATGTGCCGGGCAAGGGCGAGCTGGTGCGGCTGATGGCGGACACGGCCTGCGGAGAGGTGCCGTTGGGGCCGGTGCCGGCCGACTGGCGCAGCGGACTCGAGCACGGCGCCCGCTGGTTGCGCGGGGTGTACACCCGGCACCGCTGGATGGCGCAGGCGATGGCCTCCTTCACCCGGCCCGTCGCCTCACCCAACGCGATGGCGTATCTGGAGTGGATCCTGGGGGTCCTGCGCGGCACGCCACTGACACCGTTCGAGAAGCTCCACACCCATCTGGCGATCTTCGCCTACATCCAGGGTCTGGCGATGGCGGACGATCTGGAGGAGCAGGCGCGCCAGGACACCGGGATGTCGGACGGCGAGTGGATGGACCAGAACGAGCCACGGTTCGACGCGATTTCGGCCGGGGGCTCCTACCCCCTGCTCGACGCGCTCTCGGAGGGCGCGGACTTCGAGGTGGACCTTGAGTCCCTTTTCGAATTCGGGCTCCGGAGAACGCTGGACGGCGTCGCAGCCATGATCGACGAAACGTCCGGTTAACGAACACGACCTTTCGGGCACCGGACGATTTCCGGCCAACTTGTTGACGCGCTCCTGACAGACGCCCGTCACTGCTGCCAATCTCTCCCCGACTCGTAAGAGAGTTCGCGCTTCACAGGTACGTGCTCCACAGCTCTGTTTGCTCTGCCCGGGCCGACCCACCCAGTGGCCCGGTACCCCCCTCGCAAAAGGAGTCTGCGTGAGATCCACGCCCAGCCGTCGCGCCACCGCGACCGGCGCTCTGATCGCTGCCGCCGCCATGATCGCCGTCACCGTCCAGGCAGGTTCCGCCACCGCGGCGGACGACCAGTGGACGGTCGCTCCGAAGGCACAGGCCGGCACCGCGGCCAACCCCGGCAAGCTGCCGGCCGACCTCTCCCCCGCCCAGCGCAGCGCGCTGATACGCGCGGCCGACGCCGACAAGGCGGCGACCGCCAAGGCCCTCGGCCTCGGCGCCCAGGAGAAGCTCGTCGTCCGCGACGTCGTGCAGGACCGCGACGGCACGACCCACACGCGCTACGAGCGCACCTACGCCGGACTCCCGGTCCTCGGCGGCGACATGGTCGTCCAGGAGACCAAGGCCGGAGTGACCCAGGGCGTCACCAAGGCGTCCCGCGCGGAGCTGAAGAACGTCGACACGACCGCCGACGTCGCCCCGGCCGCCGCCGAGAAGCAGGCGCTCGGCGCCGCCGCCGCGGAGGGCTCGAAGAAGACCGCCGCCGAGCGCGCCCCGCGCAAGGTCGTCTGGATGGCACAGGGTTCGCCCGTCCTCGCGTACGAGACCGTCGTCGGCGGCCTCCAGCACGACGGCACCCCGAACGAGCTGCACGTCGTCACCGACGCCACCACCGGCGCGAAGCTGTACGAGTGGCAGGCCGTCCACACCGGCACCGGCAACACGCAGTACAGCGGCCAGGTGACGCTGGGCACCGCGCCCTCGTACACGCTGACCGACACCGGCCGCGGCAACCACAAGACGTACAACCTCAACCGGGGTACGTCCGGCACCGGGACGCTCTTCTCCGGCTCCGACGACATCTGGGGCGACGGCACCCCGCAGAACCTGGAGACCGCGGGCGCGGACGCGCACTTCGGCGCCGGGGTCACCTGGGACTACTACAAGAACGTGCACGGCCGCTCCGGCATCCGGGGTGACGGCGTCGGCGCGTACTCCCGGGTCCACTACGGCAACGCGTACGTCAACGCCTTCTGGCAGGACTCCTGCTTCTGCATGACCTACGGCGACGGTTCCGGCAACACCAAGCCGCTCACGTCGATCGACGTGGCCGCGCACGAGATGACGCACGGCGTCACCTCCAACACCGCCGGTCTGGTCTACAGCGGGGAGTCCGGCGGTCTGAACGAGGCCACCTCCGACATCTTCGCGGCGGCCGTCGAGTTCTACGCCAACAACGCCTCGGACAAGGGCGACTACCTCGTCGGCGAGAAGATCGACATCCGCGGCAACGGCACGCCGCTGCGCTACATGGACAAGCCGAGCAAGGACGGCTCGTCCAAGGACGCCTGGTACTCGGGCATCGGCGGCATCGACGTCCACTACTCCTCGGGCCCGGCGAACCACTGGTACTACCTGCTCTCCGAGGGCAGCGGCGCGAAGACCATCAACGGCGTCAACTACGACTCGCCGACCTCCGACGGCCTGCCCGTCACCGGCATCGGCCGGGACAAGGCGTCGCTGATCTGGTTCAAGGCGCTCACCACCAAGTTCAGCTCGAACACCAACTACGCCGGTGCCCGCACCGGTACGGTCGCGGTGGCCACCGAGCTGTACGGCGCCGGCAGCCCCGAGGTCCTGGCCGTCGAGCACGCCTGGGCCGGCATCAACGTGGGCTCGCGCCCCGGTGGTGGCAACCCCGACCCCGGCAAGGTCTTCGAGAACACGGCCGACGTCTCCATCCCGGACAACGGCGCCGCGGTGACCTCCACGGTCAACGTCACCGGCGTCACCGGCAACGCGCCCTCGGCCCTCAAGGTGGACGTGAACATCGTCCACACCTACCGCGGTGACCTCGTCGTCGACCTCGTCGCCCCCGACGGCTCGGTCTACAACCTGCACAACCGGTCCGGCGGCAGCGCCGACAACATCGTGCAGACCTACACCGTGAACGCCTCCTCGGAGGTCGCCAACGGCGCCTGGAAGCTCCGCGTCCAGGACCGGGCCGCGATCGACACCGGCTACATCAACAGCGTCAAGCTCACCTTCCCGTAACACCGGGTGAGTGACGGACGCCCGGAGGGCTCGTTCCCTCCGGGCGTCCGCGCGTTCGTGCATAGGCTGGTGGGCATGATCAGGGTGCTGCTCGCCGACGACGAGGCGATGATCCGGGCCGGGGTGCGGGCGATTCTCGGTGCTGATCCGGGGATCGAGGTGGTCGCCGAGGCCGGGGACGGGCACGAGGCCGTCGAGCTGGCCCGCGGGCACCGTCCGGACGTCGTGCTGCTCGACATCCGGATGCCGAGGCTCGACGGGCTCGGAGCGGTGGCGGAACTGCGCCGTGCGGCCCCGGAGACGGCGGTCGTGATGCTCACGACCTTCTCCGAGGACGAGTACGTCGCCCAGGCCCTCGGCTCGGGGGCGAGCGGCTTCCTGCTCAAGTCCGGGGATCCCAGGGAGCTGCTCGCGGGCGTGCGGGCCGTGGCCGGTGGGGCCGCGTTCCTCTCGCCCGAGGTCACCCGACGGGTCATCGACCGGCTGCCGACCGGGCGGCTCTCCCGGGCGGCGGAGGCGCGGGAGCGCTTGGAGCCGCTGACGGGGCGGGAGCGGGAAGTCGTCGCGCTGGTCGGCTCCGGCCTCTCCAACGGCGAGATCGCCACCCGGCTGCACATTGTGGAGGGCACCGTGAAGGCCCATGTGAGCGCCGTCCTGGCCCGGCTCGGCCTGCGGAACCGGGTGCAGCTCGCGATCCTGGCGTACGAGGCGGGGCTGGTGGATCTCCTGGACGGTCGGGACCACTGACTTTCGTCAGGGGTCCCGATCCGGGCCGTCCGGCAAGCTGGGTGGATGCGGCGTGAACGACTTCGGGATCTTCTGCTCGACCTGGCACTTTGGGGGCTGCTCGGCACCCCCGTGCTGCTGCGCCTCGACCCCAATGACGGCGGCTCCTGGAGTCAGGTCGCCGTGGGGATCGTCGTCCTCGGCGCGGCCGTGGCGTGCTGCCGGGCGCTGCCGCTCGTCTCGCTCGCCCTCGCCGTCGCGCTGAGCCTCGCCACCTCCCCCGAGCTGTTCACCGCGCCGTACGCGCTCGCGCTCGTCGTCTTCGGCTATCTCGCCGGGCGGCGGCAGCAGCACACCCGGGCCGCGCTGTCCCTGTTCGCCGCGGTCGCGGTGCTCGGCTTCGCGCTCGTCCCGCTGTCGGACGGAAACGTCTCCCAGGGGTTCACGGTCGTCCTGGTCCTCGCCCTGGCGATCGTGGCGCCCTGGCTGACGGGCCGTTACGTACGCCAGTACGCCCGGCTCGTCCGGGCCGGCTGGGAGCTGGCCGCGCGCATGGAGCGCGAGCAGGCCGCCGTCGCCGACCGGGAGCGGCTGCGCGAACGCTCCCGCATCGCGGGCGACATGCACGACTCGCTCGGTCACGACCTCGCGCTGATCGCGCTGCGCGCCGCCGCGCTGGAGGTCGATCCCGGGCTCGGCGCCCGGCAGCAGGCCGCCGCCGGGGAGCTGCGCGTGGCGGCCGCCGAGGCGACGGCCCGGCTGCGGGACATCATCGGTGTCCTCAGGGCGGACGAGGAGGAGGGACCGGGGGCCGCCCCGACGACGCCGGTCGGGGAGACGGTCGAGGAGGTCGTGGAACGGGCGGGCGCGTCCGGGCTGCGGGTGGAGCTGACGGAGACCGGACCGGACGGTGGGACACCGCCGATGGTCGACCGTGCGGTCCACCGGCTGGTGGTGGAGTCCCTCACGAACGCTGCCAAGCACGCGCCGGGCGCCCCGGTCCGGGTCGCGCTGGAGCGCGCGGACGGCATGCTGACGGTGTCGGTGTCCAACGGCCCCGGGAGCGAGGCTGCCGGCGATCTGCGGAGCCGTAAGGGCACGGCCGACGTCGGGTCGGGCCGTGCCCGGACGCAGCAGACCGACGGCCCGTCGAGCCGCGGACGGGTGCCGGCCGGTGACGCCGGCGACCCGCGGAGCCGCACGGGCACGGCCGAAATCGTGTCGGACCGTGCCCGTACGGAGCGGGAGGCGCGGGCCGGTGGCCTGTCCGGCCGGGTCGGCGACCGCCCCGCCCGACCCGGCTCCGGCGGTACCGGACTCGTCGGGCTCGACGAGCGCGTGCGGCTGGCCGGGGGGCGACTGAGTCACGGTCCGGACGGGGCGGGCGGGTTCGCCGTGCGGGCGGTGCTGCCGCTGGAGCCCGGTGCCGCGGGGGCGCAGCCTGCCGCGCCCGCCGCGCCCACCTCCGTACGGGAGCGGGACCTGGCCCGGCGGGAGGTGCGACGCGGCCTCGCGCGGGCGATCTGGATCCCGCTCACGCTGGTCGCCGCGCTCGGTCTCGTGATGCTGCTCTTCGGGCTGTGGACGCAGTCCCGGTCCTTCCTGGACCGGGACGACTACGTCTCGCTGCGCGTCGGCGATCCGCTCTCCGCCGACGCCGAACGCCTCCCGCCGCACCCGCTGGACGGACCGCCCGCCGACGCCCCGCCGGAGCCGCACGGTCTGGACCGGTGTCTGTACTACCGGGCGACGATGACGGCAGCCGTTCCCGTCTACCGCCTGTGCCTCGTCGACGGGCGGCTCGCCGACAAGGCACTCGTGGGATGAGCCGGCGTCAGTTCGGGTTCCCCGCGTGGGTCAGCGTCTCCCAGGAGACGAAATAGTTGTCCGTGCCGGAGGGCCGGTGTCCCTCGGTGTAGATCTGCGTGTTGGTCATGGAGATCCCCATGCGCCCGTTGAGGGCGTTGAAGCCGACCTCCGTCACCCGCCCGAGGCCCGGCTTCACCGTGCCGCCGCAGAGCCAGGACGGGATCGCCGTACCGTTCTCGTACTTGGTGTGGAAGCCCAGCGCGTGCCGCAGCCGTTCGGAGACCTGGGGGTAGAGGTCCGCGCCCTGGATACGGCTGGTCTCGGCGGTGTGGACGGCGGCGGCGAGGCCCCAGCCGGTGTGGCCGAAGTCCCGGCAGGTCTCCTGGGAGAGGCCGTCGGCGAAGGTGGACTGGCCCTGCCAGTACTTCACGATCTCGTCGCGGGTGTCGATGCTGCTGTTCGGCGGCGGCTTGGGCGTGGCGCCGTCGGTGGACAGGTAGATGTACGCGGGGACCCGGCCGAGATAGGTCTTCACGGCCTTGTCGTAGGCCGCGCGGTCCTCCAGATGGACGGCGATGCCGAGCGCGGCCTCGGTCATGATGAGTTCCCAGTTGCCGTTCTTCGTCGCGGCGCCGTTGATGATCTCGGGGAGATAGACGTTGCGGAGCATGGTCGCGAAGCGGCCCGAGTTCGCCCAGCCGCCGGTGTAGGTGTGCTTGATGATCTCGGCGGCCCGGGGCCAGGAGGAGCCGGCCCAGCCGGTCTGGAGCGGGGCGTTGGAGTTGGTGTGGTCCTTGATCACGGCCGACCAGGCGTCCATGATCTCGATCGCCTTCCGGGCGTGCCGGTCGTCGCGGGTGATGTACCAGGCGAGCGCCTGGGTGTAGGCGGCGACCGCGTCCTGCCGCTCGTCCGTGCAGCCGTTGTTGGGGTTGGAGGACGAGCCGCACTCGACGATGGCGCGCGGCTTCGGCGCGCGCGTCAGGGACGCGTAGGAGCTCGCCATCATCTGGTCGTGGGCGGCCTTCCAGGGCTGCGCGCCCGCCTGCACCTTCGCCCGTACGAAGTCGAGCTGCGACCGGCTCACGACGACGCCGGGGTGGGTGAAGGTCGCGGGGGCGGCGGCCCCGGCGGGGGCGGCCGGGCGGGCCGCCGGGGCCTGTTCGGGTCCGGCGGCGGCCGTCGGGGCCAATGTGACGGCGACGGCCGCCGCCAGGGCGGTGGCGAGGGCGGGGACCAGGGCTTTGAGGCGCATGTGGGGGGTGCCTTTCGTTCCTGTATGTGAACGTCGAGCGGGTGAATGAACTCCGCGTCGAGCGTGGAACCTAGAGGCCGCTCCATGGACACGTCAAGACCTTGGTCCATACCAGTCAGCGCGTCAGGTCAGCGCAACAGAACGCCCGCCCCCTCCCCCGTCGTCTCCGTCGGCAGGGCCACCAGACCCAGCTCCGTCTGCGAGGCGAGCAACGGATGGGAGGGCAGCACCCGAACCGTGCAGCCGTAGGGGCCGGTCCGGTCCAGGACGAGGGAGCCCTCGTACGGCACCCGGCCCTCCAGATCCGGTCCGCCCGCGGGCTTCAGCGCGCACACCCGGGTGTCGACCAGCGCGTCGTCGGGGGTGACCCGGCCGGCGACCGCCTGGACCTCCACGTCGTCCGGCCGCAGTTCGCCGAGCGCCACCCGGACCCGTACCGCCGTCGTCGCACCGAGTTCCGCGTCGGCCAGGTCCTCGCCGACCTCACCGATCTCGATGTGGTCGAGGGCGACCTTGGGCCAGGCGCCGCGCACCCGCCCCTTCCAGTCGGCCAGCTCCCGGGCGGTGCGCGCCGGGAGCGCCCGGTGGGCCAGGGCCGCCGGGGCGTACAGCTTCTCCACGTACTCGCGCACCATCCGGTCCGCGAGCACCTTCGGGCCGAGGTCGCCCAGCGTTCGGCGGACCATCTCCGTCCAGCGGGCCGGCACCCCGTCCGCGCCCCGGTCGTAGAAGCGCGGGGCGACACGGCGCTCGATCAGCTCGTAGAGCGCGGCCGCCTCCAGGTCGTCACGGCGCTCCTCGTCCTGCGCCGCCGCCCCGTCGGCCGTCGGGATCGCCCAGCCGAAGTCGGGCTCGAACCACTCGTCCCACCAGCCGTCCAGGACCGACAGGTTGAGACAGCCGTTCAGGGCGGCCTTCATCCCGCTGGTCCCGCAGGCCTCCAAGGGGCGCAGCGGGTTGTTGAGCCAGACGTCGCAGCCCGGGTACAGCTTGCGCGCCATGGCCATGCCGTAGTCGGGCAGGAAGACGATCCGGTGCCGCACCCGCGGATCGTCGGCGAACCGCACCAGCTCCTGCACGAGCCGCTTGCCACCGTGGTCGGCGGGGTGGGCCTTGCCCGCGACGACGAGCTGCACCGGCCGCTCCGGGTGCAGGAGCAATGCCCGCAGCCGGTCGGGGTCGCGCAGCATCAGCGTGAGCCGTTTGTACGAGGGGACCCGGCGGGCGAAGCCGATGGTGAGCACGTCGGGGTCGAGGACGGAGTCCGTCCAGCCGAGTTCGGCGGCCGCGGCGCCCCGCTGCCGCCAAGAGGCCCGCAGCCGTTCCCGTACCTCGGTCACGAGCTGTTCGCGCAGGGTCCTGCGCAGCTCCCACAGCTCCCGGTCGTCGGCCCCCGCCGAACAGCGGCCGACCTCCGGCGCGGTCCATGTCGGCGCGTGGACCCCGTTGGTGATCGAGCCGATCGGCACCTCCTCCGGATCGAAGCCCGGCCACAGACCGGCGAACATCCCGCGGCTGACGGCCCCGTGGAGGGTGGAGACGCCGTTGGCGCGCTGTGCGAGCCGCAGGCCCATGGCGGCCATGTTGAAGAGCCCGTGCTCGCCGCCGAGCGGGGTCTCGTCGCCGAGGGCGAGGATGCGGCCCACGTCGACGCCGGGCAGCTCGCCGTCCTCGCCGAGGTGGCGGGCGACGATGCCGCGCTCGAAGCGGTCGATGCCGGCGGGGACGGGCGTGTGGGTGGTGAAGACCGTTCCCGCGCGGACGGTCTCCAGTGCCGCGTCGAAGTCGAGCCCCTCGCCCGCCAGCTCCCGGATGCGTTCGAGGCCGAGGAAGCCGGCGTGGCCCTCGTTGGTGTGGAACACCTCGGGTGCGGGAGTGCCGGTGAGCCGGCAGTACGTGCGGACGGCGCGGACGCCGCCGATGCCGAGGAGCATCTCCTGGAGCAGCCGGTGCTCGCTGCCGCCGCCGTACAGCCGGTCGGTGACCTCGCGTTCGGCGGGCGCGTTCTCCTCGACGTCGGAGTCGAGCATGAGCAGCGGCACGCGGCCGACCTGCGCGATCCAGATGTGGGCGTGCAGACTGCGGCCGCCGGGGAGGGCGAGGGTGACCCGGGCGGGTGTGCCGTCGTTCTCGCGGAGCAGTGCGACGGGCAGCTCGCCGGGGTCGAGGACGGGGTAGTGCTCCTGCTGCCAGCCCTCGCGGGAGAGTGACTGCCGGAAGTAGCCGTGGCGGTAGAGCAGGCCGACGCCCACGAGAGGGACGCCGAGGTCGCTGGCGGCCTTGAGGTGGTCACCGGCCAGGATGCCGAGACCGCCGGAGTACTGCGGCAGTGCCGCGGTCACCCCGAACTCGGGTGAGAAGTACCCGATCGAGGCGGGCAGCCTGCCGTTCTGCTCCTGGTACCAGCGGGGGGCGTGCAGATAGTGGTCGAGGTCCTCGGCCGCGGCGCGCAGCCGGGCCAGGAAGTCCTGGTCGGCGGCGAGTGCGGCGAGGCGGTCGGCGGAGACGGTGCTGAGGAGTTGAACCGGGTCGACGTCCTCGCCGCAGCGGGCCCCCGGCCGGCCGGCGCCGTCGGCGCCGTCGCAGGAGCCGGCGACGGGAGCGAGGGAGTCGAAGAGTTCACGGGTCGGCTCATGCCAGGACCAGCGCAGGTTCCGCGCCAGTTCGGTGAGGGGTCGAAGGGTGTCGGGGAGGACGGGACGCACGGTGAATCGACGGATTGCCTTCACGCGTTCCACCTTCGCAGGGGAGTACGGAGCGGAGCGGACGCACCACGCTGTGCAGCCGACAGAGCATCCCCCTGACGGTAGGCCACGTCGTCCTCCCGGACCACGGCGCGCGGGGGTCGCGCGCCGTGGCACGGGCGGTGGCGCGGTGTCGGGGGAGCGCGCGGTGCCGGGGCGGCGCGCGAGGTCAGGGCAGTGCGCCCAGCGGCACGGTGTAGGGCGATCCCTGGTTGACGGCGGTCGGTTCGCAGGCGCCGGTGGCCGCGTAGCGGGCGGCGATCGCGGCCAGCTCGGCGGCGGGGATCACCTCGTGGATGTCGGTGAACCCGTGCGGGGCCCGCTGGTGCGCCAGATCGATGACGACCTCGGGGCCGAGCCGCCGGTTGGCGAGCTGGAGTGCGGTGGTGGCGGGTCTGCGGTCGCGCTCGTACACGGCGAGGGCCTCCGCCGGGTCACGGTGGAGCGTGAGGGCGTGGGCGAGGGCCCGGGCGTCGACGACGGACTGGGTGGCTCCGTTGGACCCGATCGGGTACATCGCGTGGGCCGCGTCGCCGATCAGGGTGGTACGGCCGTGGCTCCACCGGTCGAGGGGCTCGCGGTCGACCATCGGGTACTCGTGGGCGGTGTCGGCGGCTCTCAGCACCTCGGGCACGCTGACGCCGTCGAACTCCCACCCCTCGTAATACTGCAGGAACGTTTCTACAGGGACGGGACGGTTCCAGTCCCCCCGGTACTCCTCGTCCGCGGCGTCGGCGGGCCGGGCGAGCGCCCAGTTCACGAGGACGTCGCCGCCCGACCGGCGCATCGGGTAGACCACGGCCTTCTGCCGGTCGTCGCCCGCGATGAACATGAACGAGCCGACGGCGCGGGCCGGCATCCGCGAGACCCCGCGCCACACGAGCTGCCCGTTCCAGGGCGGGCTGCCCTCACCGGGGTTGAGCGCCGCCCTGACGGCGGAGCGGATGCCGTCCGCGCCGACGAGCACATCGGGTTCCAGGGAGGCCCGGCCGCGCCGGGCGCCGTCGCGGTGCTCCAGCTGGACACGGGGCCGGCCGTCGGGCAGCGGCTCCACCCGGGTGACCCGGACCCCGGTGACCAGGGCGGCCGCGCCGAGCCGTTCCCGTACGGCGTCGGCGAGGACCTGCTGGAGATGGGCGCGGTGGATCGAGAGCTGCGGCCAGCGGTACCCGGCACCGAGCCCGCGCGGCTCACGGGAGATCAGGCCGCCGGAGCGGTGGTAGTAACGCAGTTCGCGGGTGCGCAGGGCACCGGCTTCGAGGCGCGGGAGCAGCCCGAGCGCGTCGAGCTCACGGACGGCGGGCGGCAGGAGGTTGAGGCCGGCGCCGACGGAGCGGTTCTCCCTGGCGGACTCGACGACGGTGACGCGGTCGAATCCGGCGGCGTGCAGGGCGAGGGCGGTGGTGAGCCCGGCGATGCCGCCTCCGGCGACGACGATGTGCAGAAGCCCGCCGCCGGGCAGACCGCGCCCACCGTCCGGGAGGAAGGGATCGTACGGGGTGCCGTAGGTCATCGGGCCCTCCCTCAACACGACGATCCGCCGGAACGTGGGTCGCTCGCGCGACCGGAACGGTCTCCGTCCGAGGGGTTCGAGCGGTCCGAACGGTCCGGGCGACTGAGAGCCGTCACGCACTCCGAGCGGGCTCCGGTCGCGTGGCGCGCCAACGTCTCGTTGTCCCGGGTCAGGTCGAGGATCGAACGCAGCAGGGTGATCGGGGCGCCGCCGCTCCCCTCGTCGTAGAGCCGCAGATCGTCCGCGTACGCCTTGCGGGCGACACCCAGGTGGCGGGCGCGGAAGGTCTTGAGGATGCGGAGCACCCGGCCGAGCGCCTGCGCGGAGGCGGCCAGTTGCGGGGGAAGCCGCTCGACGTTCTCCCAGCTGATGGCCGCGGAGAGCTTGCTGACGGCGGAGACACCGCCCGCGTGCCGGTCGTGGAAGTCCCGCCAGGACGGCAGGCTGTACTGGAGGGAGCCGGCGAGGAACGCGTCGTAGGCCGGATTCGAGCGGTCGCACTGCCAGAGCGTCAGATCGACCAGCCAGAGCGGGACCTGGGCCGCGGCGGGGCCGAGGTAGTCGCGTCCCGCGATGTCGACCTCCTCGAAGTAGGGGCGCAGGGTGAGCGCGAAGAACTCCGGGCTGACGTGGGTGACCGTGTGGTCGATGGAGTCGACCGTCGACCGGAGGTGCCGGCCGATGCGGTCGAGGGCACAGGCGAAGCCGGGGTCGTACGGTTCGAGCCGGGCGAGCCGGGAGCAGGTGTCGAGGGCGGCGACGAGTCCCGGGAACACCATCCGGACGGCTTCCTGGAGATGGGCCTCCATGGGGTGGCCGGTGTACATCCGCCGGCGGGGGCCGGACGGGTTCCAGGTCGTGTAATGGTGCACGGTGTCGCGGGGCACCATGTCGGTGCGGCGGCCCAGCAGTTCGAGGACCGGGAGGACTTCCGGGACGGCGGCCACGGGCTGGACGCCGTGCCGTTTGAGCGAGCCGAGCAGGATGCCGAGGTCGCGCATCGCGGCGAGCGCGTCGATCACGCTCCACTCGGCGGCCAGGTCGGGGTCGGGGACGAGGGTGCGCAGGGCGACCGTGAGCGCGGGCGCGTCGGCGTCGGCGTTCATCGCGGGCAACGCGGCGAGGACGGCGTCGGCGCCGAGCGGGTCGGCGGCGCATATGTCGGCTAAGCAGTAGCGAGGGTCGCCGCGTTCTTCGAGTCGGGGCGCGACAAGGTCGTACAGGGCCAACGGAATGCCCCTTCCGGTCGGGGGCTCGCTCACCTCCGGGGCGCGCGTCGACGGGCGCACTCCCCTTCGGCTCGCTCGCCGAGGTTACGTGGTCACCGTGGTTCGGCCACTCGCCCGCGGCGTGGCGGCGCCGGGGTGGGCATGGGCAGGCGCAAGCGTACGGAGATCAACGTGGCGAGGGCGGCGAAAGCCCCTCCGACGAGCAGAGCGGCCCGGAAGCCGTCGGTCTGGGCGGCCGCGGTGGCTGATTCGGTACGGGTGGTGGCGACGGCCACGAGGACGGCGAGGCCGAGGACCGAGCCGAACTGCTGGCTCGTGTTGACCAGCCCGGAGGCGAGTCCGGTCTCTTCGGGGGCGGCATCGGCCGTGGCGGCCACGTTCGTGGTGACCATGACGAGCGGCAGGGCGGCGCCCAGGAGGAGGCTCGGGGCGAGGACGGTGGTGAGGAAGCCGCCGTCGGGGGTGAGCGCGAGGGCCAGCCAGATCGTGCCGGCGCACAGCAGCGCGAAGCCGAGGGTCATGGTCCGGGTCAGTCCGAGCCGGAAGATGAGCCGGCCGGTCTGTGGCGCGACGGCGACGACCACGAGGGAGAGGGGCAGCAGGCCGAGACCGCCGCCGAGGGGCGTGTACCCGAGGACGCTCTGCAGATGGACGCTGACCAGGAAGAACATCGGGAACAACGTCATCTGGGCGAGGCCGCTGAGGATGTTGGCGCGCCGGAGGGCGGGCCGTCGCAGGACGGCAGGCGGGACGAGCGGCACCGGCGTGCGCGTCTCGACGACGGCGAAGGCGGCGAGGAGAGCGAGCCCGCCGGCGCCGGCGGTCAGGGTCGTCGGGGACAGCCACCCGGTCTCGGCGGCGCCGACGAGCGCGTAGGCGACGAGCCCGAGGCCGCCGGTGCCGGTGAGGGCCCCGGTGAGGTCGAACCGGCTGCCGCCCTCGGCGCCGCGGGCCCCTTCGAGCAGACGGAGGGCGAGGGCGCCCAGGAGCACGGCGGCGAGGACGTTGAGCCACAGCGTGGACCGCCATCCGAGGAGATCGGTGAGGACTCCGCCGAGTACGGTCCCGAGGACACCGCCGAGGCCGCCCATCGCGGCGAACGCGCCGAGCGCCTTGTGCCGGGCGGGCCCGTCGGGGAAGAGGACCAGCAGCAGCGCGAACGCGGCGGCCGCGGCGAGCGCGGCACCGACTCCCTGGGCGGCACGAGCGGCGATCAGTGCACCCGGTCCGGGCGCGAGGGCCCCGACGGCGGAGGCGACCGCGAGCAGCCCGAGCCCGGCGAGGAACACCCGTCGATGCCCGAGCAGGTCGGCGACCCGCCCTCCGAGCAGCAACAGCCCCCCGAAGGTGATGAGATACGCGTTCGCCACCCAGGACAGCCCGGCGGCTCCGGCGCCGAGGTCGGCACCGATGGAGGGCAGGGCGACGTTGACGACGGCGGTGTCGAGGATGAGCAGCAGCTGTGTGGCGGCGAGCAGCGCGAGAGCGCCGCGCGGCGGGCGGGACGTCGTCACCGCGTCGTCCCCAGGTCGTACCCGTCCAGACAGGCCTGGGCCAGGCCCTCGCAGTGGTCGGCGGCGCCCGCCCAGGTCTGCATGGTCAGATAGACGTGCGGGGCGCCGTGGTAGAAGCGCTCGTACTGCTCGTGCCGGCCGGCGAACTCCGAACCGAGCGCGTCCCAGGCGAGCTTGAGAAGCTTGATGCGGTCCTCGGCGGGATGCCCGGGCGTACGGAAGTACTGCTGTACGAGCCTCCCCAGCTCGGGGTGGAGCAGGTCGCGGCCGCTCGCCGGTGTCTGGACGAGCGCGCCGCCCGCGAGCAGCTTGATGTCCTGGACGGCCCGGGGGTACAGCTCGCCGGCCATGATGCGCTGGGCGAAGGAGATGTCCCGCCCGGGCCGCACGCCGCCCCGCCCGCCGTCCACTTCCTCGTACGACGCCTCGGCGGCGAGCACGAAGGCCTTGGCCTGCGCGACCATCCCGAGGAGCCGCCCGATCGCCTGGGTGACGGCCGGCAGCGTGTCGGTGCCGTTCGACCGGGCGATCAGAACGGCGAGTCCGGTGAGGAACTCCAGCTTGGTCCAGAAGCGGGTGGCGGACTGGTGCACGAGGTTCAGATAGGCGGGGGTGTCCCACCACATCGCGGCGGTGGCGGCGGGATCGCGGTAGGTCAGCACGCGCTCCCACGGCACGAAGACGTCGTCGCAGACGAGCAGCGCGTCGTTCTCGTCGTAGCGGGAGGAGAGCGGCTGGTCGAAGACGGACCGGGCCTGCCCTTCGTACGAGACCCGCGAGATGAGCTTGAGCCCGGGTGTGTCCACGCGTAAGGAGAACGTCAGCCCCCGGTCGAGGTCCCCGGCGGCGAGCGGCTCGATCGTCCCGACGAGGATCTCGTCGGCGAAGACCGCGCCGGTGCCGATGGTCTTGGCGCCGCGTACGACGATCCCGTCGGCCCGGTCCTCGACGACCCGCACGCTCTCGCCGGACGGGTTCGTGAGCGTGAACGCGCAGTGCAGTCCGCCTTCGGCGAGCCGCCGGTGATAGGCGAGGGCGTTCTCGGCCCCTCCGAAACACTCGGTGTCGAACACCTCGGGCACGGCGGCGAACCCGGCGGCGCCGGAGGCCATGTAGTCGGGGGTCCGCCCGAGGAACCCGTAACTCGCCTCGGCCCACACCTTGTACGCCCGTCGGCGCGCGACCAGATCCTCGTACGACCGGGGCACGGCGTAGGCGCGATGCACCCCGCCCTGAACGAGGGCGGGCGCCTGCGGCGAGTCATGGGCGAGGTCGAAGAGCCGGGCGAAGGAGGCGGCGGTGGCCCGGAAGGCGGGATGCGTGGTGACGTCCTTGATCCGCTCACCGTCGAGCCAGACCTCGCGCCCGTCGCGCAGCGCCTCCAGATACTCGTGCCCGGACCTCGTCACGTCAGCATCGCCTCTCCTCGCGAACCACGACAGCACCCGCAGGGCGGGCACCGCCCCGAGCCTTCATCGCGAGGACGGCGGGAGGCAATGAACGTCCGTCCAGCGCTCCTTAAGAACCGTCCAGCCAACTCGGGTTCACAAGGGGTTCGCGTACTTGGGAGGCGCGCTACTCGGTGGGAGGCCGCTCCTCCGGCCTCAGCACGTAGGTCCCCATGCCGGCCTCGGACCGCGTGAGCCCTTCCTTCCGTACGGCTTCCATGGCCCGCTGCGCCGTGGAGTTCACCACGCCGAACTCGTTGGCCAGCTGGACCACGCTCGGGACCTTGCCGCCAGGGGGATAGGTGCCGTTGCGGATGCGCTCAACGATGACTGCCGCGATCTGCGGCCACATCGCGCGAGTTCGATCAATGGACATGAGGCCATCTGAGTACGCCTCGGTATTCTTCGCATCTTCAGTACGCCTCGGTATACTTCAGTATGCTCGTCCAAAGACGAGACCCCCGCGACCTTCCGACGGGTCCGGGGGCATGGCCAACGCTTCGAAGGAGCGTCGACATGTCAGACCTTATCCGCGCCCTCGCCCTCTGGGTGAGGCTGCTGCTCGCGCCGAGTCCCAGCGACCGGCACCGGACACGCACCGTCGCGTTCCGCCCCGCGCTCCAGCCCCCGGAGCCGGCGCGACCTTCCACCCCGCGTTCCCCGTACGGGCTCGACGAGCCGCTGGACGCCGACGAAACGGCCATGGTCCGGCCGTACCTCGTCGCGCACGAACGACGGGCGCGCCAGCTCCAGCGACGGCTCGCCCTGGTGCTGGCGGCGGACTTCGGCATCGACCTGGACACACGGGACATGCACGGGCTGGGGGTGGCCTGATGGAGGGCGCATGCGAGGCGTGCGGTACGGGCAGAGGCCCGTTGATCACGGTCACGACGACCGACAACGACCGGCACCGGATCTGCCACCGGTGCGCAGCCACCGCCGCACCACCCAGCCCCCGCAAGCCGGTCCGCATGTGCGTCCGCTGCGCGCGGGTCACCACGACCCCGATCACCGTCTCCGAGGTCCACCAGGCCTCCGGCCCGGGCTTCAACGTCTACGCCTGCCCCACCTGCGCACCACACTTCCCTCCCCTGCCGGACGCGCTCGACCTGCTCGCAACCGGCTGGCGCAGACGGGAGGGAGACGAGCGGTGATCACCGACAGCCGCCGCTGCCCCGGACGCCGGGAGTTACGACAAGCACTCCCACAGGCACGCGCCTGACACGGCAGCTCGAACATCCGGGCACCCAGCCAAGCCCCGAACCCGCCCGCCGCACGGCCGCCTGGTGCTGGCCCTCCGAACCAGGCGGCCGCCGCGCAGGGACGGCGTGCGGTTACGCGGAACCGCCATCGAACAAGGAGCGCGCACCTCGACCAGTCCAGCTCACCGCCCACACTCTTGCCTTCGACCACTCGGCGAACCGGCAGTGAACCGTTGCCCCGGACGGCCCGATGGTTCGGCGCTATCGTCTGCCGGACAAGATCCGTACACCCGGGGGGGATTTGTGGTGAGGCGACGGTTTCTCATGAGCACTGCAGCCACGTTGCTGGTGGCAGTGGCTGGATGTACGTCGGGGACGGAGCAGCCGCGGGAGCACTCGAAGGCGCCGGCCGTGAAGCCCTCGGCCGCGATACGACCAGCCGTCACGCCACGGCCGTACGAGAGGGTGCCGGCGCGGCCGCTGGACGAGGCGGTCGGCGAACGTGACCTCGCCTTCCTGCGGGCGGCGTTCACTCACCAGGTGCCGACGGGGTACAAGGTTCCACCTGTCGACGAGGTCGCCGTCATCCATCGACTGAGCGCAGAATCCGGCGAGCTGGCGTGGATGCCCGACGGGCGCACCTTCTGCTACGGCATGGTCCGGGGAAGCTACAGCTCGTTCAAATGCGGGCGGCTTCCCGAAGAGGCGCCGGCGCCCGGTCTGCTTCTCACGCACGTCGGTGACAGCGACCGGGTGGCGAGCGAGGACAGTCTCGACGAGGTCCGGCGAGTGGTCTTCGTGATCGCAGAGGGCGGTCCGAAGCGCTTCGACCACGTCAAGCGCAGCAAGGAAATGGGACCGGTGCACCAGGCGGTCGCGAGGTTTCCCTCGGGCCGCATGGTCACCTTCCTGACGTTCGACCACCCCGGACACGGATGGGAGCTCGACCCGGAGGCCAAGATCTGTCGGAGCGACCGGGCGGTCTGCTTCCCCTCCGAGCCTGTGCCGTACTGACAGGGCGCTTCTGCCGTCGATGTACCGCACACATATCAATGCGCCTGGGAGGAGCTGGAGCGCCGTTTCGGAGAGTCTCTTGAGTCCTCGTATCGAGACTTTCTTCGAGTCACCGACGGCATGGACGGATATGCGGTCGTCATTCTTGGGTGTCATGACTGGGAGCCGGGTGGCCTCGGTGAAGAGGCGGCAACCTTCCTCGCGGATCTGGAGGATACAGACACAAGCTCCTGCATCCTCACAGCCCACTCCTCTCAAGAGATTCCGACCTGCAGCGGCCGCCGGCACATTCACCGAGGCCGACGTGTCCGAACGCCCCGCTGCGGACCCCCAACGTCGGTCAGGAGCGTCTGCCGCCCGGCGGGAGTCGACCCGAGGGTCGTGAGCGGCTCAGGCCGCGCTGCTCACGCCCGTCCGGTACTCCCCCGGCGTCACCCCGAACCACTTCCTGAACGCCAGATGGAAGCCGACCGCACTCTGGTACCCGACCCTGGCCGGGACGCCGGACTGTGCCAACGAGGTCTCGGTGAGGAGGCGGGCCGCTTCCTGCATGCGGCGGCTGGTGAGGTGGCGGGCCGGGGACTCGCCGACCAGGGCGCGGAAGGCGGCCGTGAAGGCGGAGCGGGACATGCCGACCTCGCGGGCCAGGGAGTCGATCGTCCACGGTTCGGCGAAGCGCGTGGCGATCACCACCAGGGCGCGGCTGATGCCCGGGTGGCGGAGCATCGGGAGCGACGTCGGGTTGTCGGCGAGCTCCCGCAGGAGCGGGCGCAGGGCGAGGACCAACGCCATCTCGAAGGCGCGCAGGGTGATCAGGCGGTCCCCGGGGCCCACCGGGCGGTCGGGCGAGGCCAGGAGGCGGAGGGTGTCGCGGAGCAGCGGTTCGCGGTCGACCTGGGCGCCGTCGAGGACGAGTGCCCAGGGCAGCGAGGTGTAGAGGCCGGTGGCTGCGCTGAGGTCGTAGTGGAGTCCGGCGCACAGCAGCCGGCTCTCCGGGCCGGTGCCGTCGATGACGATCTCGCCGGACGTGCCGGGCCGGCGCTCGGGCAGCACGGCCTTGAGCGGTATGCCCTGGCGGTCCGGCCGGTCGGCGAGCCGGTGGGCGGTGCCGGTCGGGAAGACGATGAGGTCGCCGGCGTGCAGCTCCAGCGGTGTCCGGTCGTCGCCCGTGATCCAGCACCCGCCCTCGACGATGTAGTGCAGCACGGCGCAGCTCTGTTCGGCGTCGCCCTCGATGGCCCAGGGCGCGCGGACGTGCCAGCGGCTGTCGAAGACGCCGGTGAGGCGCAGTGGTTGCAGCAGTTCGCTCAGGAGGTCGTCGTGCTCGGCCCCGTGTCGGTCGTCACGGTCGGTTCCCGCCATGTCCATGGACGATCCTTCAACTTCCGCCCCGGTTTGTTAATTGAACGGACGAAGCCACCGCCGCCAGCCTGAGAAGGCCGTCACGGCAACAGCGACAGCCTATCGAAGGGCCTCAACCACACATGTCCAGTGAGATACCGATGCGGGTGGCGGTCGTAGGAGCGACCGGTTTCCAGGGCGGCGCGGTGGCGCGTCTGCTCGGCGAGCGGCACCACCGGGTACGTACGCTCACCCGCCGCCGCGCGGGCGACCGCCCTCCCCTGCCCGGCGCCTCCTTCGTGCCCGGCGACCTGTCGAACGCGAAGGACGTCCGGCGGCTCTTCGAGGGGACGACCCATGCCGTGGTGACGATGCCGCTGGTGTACGAGCCGGAGCGGGTAAGGCTGTACGCCCGCAACATCGCCCTCGCGGCCCTGGACGCCGGTGTCGAGCGCCTGGTCCACAACGCCAACACCCGTGTCCCGCAGGGCCCGACCACGGTGCCCGCTTTCGAGACCCGGCGGATCGTCGAGGAGGTGCTGCGCGACAGCGGCGTCCCGCTGGTCGTCGTACGGCCTCCGATCTATCTGGACAACCTCTTCTCCCCGTGGAACGGCCCTGCCCTCGTCGACGAGGGCGTCCTCGCCTATCCGCTGCCCCCGTCGACGCCGACGGCGTGGCTGTCGCACCGGGATCTGGCGGAGGCCGTGTACGCGGCGCTGACCGTGGACGGCCTCGAAGGCCGCACCTTCGACATCGGCGGGACGCACTCGCTGACCGGCCCGGATCTGGCGGCCGCGTTCGGCCGCGGGCTCGGCAGGACGGTGCGGTACGTACAGCTTCCCCCCGCGGTCTTCCAGCGCGGGCTCGCCCAACTGCTCGGGCCGGAGACGGCGGCCGGAGTCGCGGGGATCTACCACTACATGGCGACGGGCGCCGACCCTCTCCTGCTGGCGGCGGACGACGGTGTTTCGGCCGAAGTTCTCGGGGTGCGCGCGGCGCCGGTGGACGAGTGGGTGACTCGTCAGCCGTGGCAGGTGTGGGCCGGTGACGCGGAGGAACAGTCACCGTCCGCGCAGGGTTGAGGCCGTCATCGCAGGGTTGAGAACGAGACAGCCGAGCAGCTCGGTCGAGACGACTCGACGGCGCTCGTGCCGCCCCCGATCAACACAACGTCTCGACAGGCCCCATCCGTACGCTCGTTCGTGAACCGGCCCCGTCCCACAAGGACGGGGCCGGAATCTTGTGCGTGCCGTGTGCTTGTCCGTACGCCTACGTCCTAGTAGTTAACAAAGCGCCGGATTGGCCACCGGAAGTCGGTGGAAGGCTCCTCCGGTACACCCCCGTAGACCCGCCATCCGAGTGAACGCGGACAGGAGCGGCCATGCCCGCAACCCGCCAGCCGTCGACGGAGCTACAAAGAGCGCACCACCACCCGCACCCCCGTAAACCCTCAGGTGATGCTGTGAATCCGCTCATGGGACGTATTCCCGTACTGGACGTCCGCCCGCTGGTCGACTGCGGCCGCCGCCCCGCGAAGGCGGTGGCCGGTGAGACCTTCGAGGTGACGGCCACCGTCTTCCGCGAGGGCCACGACGCCGTCGCCGCCAACGTCGTGCTGCGTCGCCCGTCAGGACGCCCCGGCCCTTGGACCCCGATGCGTGAACTGGCCCCCGGTACCGACCGGTGGGGCGCCGAGGTCACGCCGGACGTCGAGGGCCTGTGGACGTACACGGTCGAGGCATGGAGCGACCCCCTCGCCACCTGGCGGCACGCCGCCAAAATCAAGATCCCGGCGGGGATCGACTCCGAACTCGTCCTCGCCGAGGGCGCCGAGCTCCACGAGCGGGCCGCGAAGGGCGTCCCGAAGAAGGGCGGCAGCCGCGAGGCCGTGCTGGCCGCCGCGGACGCGCTGCGCGACGAGAACCGCTCGGCCGCCGCGCGGCTCGCGGCGGCGCTCGCCCCGCAGGTGACCGATGCCCTGGACCGGCATCCGCTGCGCGAAATGGTCAGCTCCTCCCCCGCGTTGCACCTCCAGGTGGAGCGCGAGCGCGCGCTGTTCGGCTCCTGGTACGAGTTCTTCCCGCGCTCGGAGGGCGTGAAGAAGGTCCGCGGCAGGACCGTCCCCGGGACCTTCCGTACCGCTGCCGAACGGCTCCCGGCGATCGCCGCGATGGGCTTCGACGTGGTCTATCTGCCGCCCATCCACCCCATCGGCACCACCCACCGCAAGGGTCCCAACAACGCGCTCTCGGCGAGCCCGAACGACGTCGGGGTCCCCTGGGCGATCGGCTCTCCCGAGGGCGGTCACGACGCCGTCCACCCGGACCTGGGCACGATCGAGGACTTCGACGCCTTCGTGGCACGCGCCCGCGAGCTGCGCCTCGAGATCGCGCTGGACTTCGCGCTCCAGTGCTCCCCGGACCACCCGTGGGTGGAGAAGCACCCGGAGTGGTTCCACCACCGCCCGGACGGCTCGATCGCCTACGCCGAGAACCCGCCGAAGAAGTACCAGGACATCTATCCGATCGCGTTCGACCAGGACATGGACGGCATCGTCGCCGAGACCGTGCGGGTCCTGCGGCACTGGATGGACCACGGCGTACGGATCTTCCGCGTCGACAACCCGCACACCAAGCCGGTGGTGTTCTGGGAGCGGGTGATCGGCGAGATCAACCGGGCCGATCCGGACGTGATCTTCCTGGCGGAGGCCTTCACGCGGCCCGCGATGATGCGCACCCTCGGCGCGATCGGCTTCCAGCAGTCGTACACGTACTTCACCTGGCGCAACACCAAGGCGGAGCTGACGGAGTACCTCACGGAGCTGTCCGGAGACGTGGCGGCGCAGATGCGGCCGAACTTCTTCGTGAACACCCCCGACATCCTGCACGCCTACCTCCAGCAGGGCGGCCGGCCCGCCTTCGAGGTGCGGGCGGTGCTCGCCGCCACCCTCTCGCCCACCTGGGGCGTGTACGCCGGCTACGAGCTCTGCGAGGGGACTCCGCTACGGGACGGCAGTGAGGAGTACCTCGACTCGGAGAAGTACCAACTGCGCCCCCGTGACTGGGAGTCCGCCGAGCGCTCGGGCGCGTCGATCGCCCCGCTCATCACCACGCTCAACCGGGTCAGGCGCCGCCACCCGGCCCTGCGCCGTCTGCGGAACCTGACGTTCCACACGACGGACAACGACGCGGTGATCGCGTACAGCAAGCGTTCGGGCTCGAACACCGTTCTGGTGGTCGCGAACCTCGATCCTCACCACACCCAGGAGGCCACGGTCTCGTTGAACATGCCGGAACTCGGCCTCGACTGGCCCGAGACCGTGCCGGTGCGCGACGAGCTCACCGGCGAGACCTATCACTGGGGCAGGGCCAACTATGTGCGCCTCGAGCCGGGCATCACGCCCGCGCACATCCTCACCCTGCGACCGTCCCCGCAGACCGGAGGGTCACCCACATCATGACTGTCAACGAACCCGTCCCCGACACGTTCGAGGACACGCCCGCCAAGGACCGTGACCCGGACTGGTTCAAAAGGGCCGTGTTCTACGAAGTGCTCGTCAGGTCCTTCCAGGACAGCAACGGGGACGGCGTAGGCGATCTCAAGGGCATCACCTCGAAGCTGGACTATCTGCAGTGGCTCGGCGTCGACTGCCTATGGCTGCCGCCGTTCTTCAAGTCCCCGCTGCGGGACGGCGGCTACGACGTCGCCGACTACACCTCCGTGCTGCCGGAGTTCGGCGATCTCGCCGACTTCGTGGAGTTCGTGGACGCGGCGCACCAGCGCGGAATGCGCGTGATCATCGACTTCGTCATGAACCACACGAGCGACCAGCACCCGTGGTTCCAGGAGTCGCGCGCCAACCCCGACGGGCCGTACGGCGACTACTACGTCTGGGCCGACGACGACAAGCAGTTCCAGGACGCCCGGATCATCTTCGTCGACACGGAGACGTCGAACTGGACCTTCGACCCGGTGCGCAAGCAGTACTACTGGCACCGGTTCTTCTCGCACCAGCCGGATCTCAACTACGAGAACCCGGCCGTGCAGGAGGAGATCCTCTCGGCGCTGAAGTTCTGGCTGGACCTGGGCATCGACGGCTTCCGGCTGGACGCCGTGCCGTACCTGTACCAGCAGGAGGGGACCAACTGCGAGAACCTCCCCGCCACCCACGCCTTCCTCAAGCAGGTCCGCAAGGAGATCGACGACCACTACCCGGACACGGTGCTGCTCGCCGAGGCGAACCAGTGGCCCGAGGACGTGGTCGACTACTTCGGGGACTTCGCCTCGGGCGGCGACGAGTGTCACATGGCGTTCCACTTCCCGGTGATGCCACGGATCTTCATGGCGGTACGGCGGGAGTCGCGCCACCCGGTCTCCGAGATCCTGGCCAAGACGCCGGCGATCCCGGCGCACTGCCAGTGGGGCATCTTCCTGCGCAACCACGACGAGCTGACGCTCGAGATGGTCACGGACGAAGAGCGCGACTACATGTACGCGGAGTACGCCAAGGATCCCCGGATGCGGGCCAATATCGGCATCCGCCGGCGGCTGGCCCCGCTGCTCGACAACGACCGCAAGCAGATGGAGCTGTTCACCGCACTGCTCTTCTCGCTGCCCGGTTCGCCGGTGCTGTACTACGGCGACGAGATCGGGATGGGCGACAACATCTGGCTGGGCGACCGGGACGGGGTGCGGACCCCGATGCAGTGGACACCGGACCGGAACGCGGGCTTCTCGTCCTGCGACCCGGGCCGGCTCACCCTGCCGGCCATCATGGACCCGGTCCACGGCTACCAGGTCACCAATGTCGAGTCGGGCATGGCCTCGCCGTCCTCGCTGCTCCACTGGACGAAGCGGATGATCGAGATCCGTAAGCAGAACCGGGCCTTCGGACTCGGCTCGTACACGGAACTGCCCTCGTCCAATCCGGCGGTGCTCGCCTTCCTCCGGGAGGACGGCGACGATCTGGTCCTCTGCGTGAACAACTTCTCGCGGTTCGCGCAGCCGACGGAGCTGGACCTGCGGCAGTTCGACGGGATGAGCCCGGTCGAGCTGATCGGCCAGGTGCGGTTCCCGGCGATCGGACAGTGGCCGTACCTGCTCACCCTGGCGGGTCACGGCTTCTACTGGTTCCGCCTGAAGGCCCGGTCGGCCACGAGCCGACCGAACCACTGACGGACCACCGACCGAAGATCTGACCGAAGAACGGCCAACTGCCCGGGGTGGAGCGGGTTTCCCCCGCGCCACCCTGGGCACTGTGTCCCACACACGGTCGATTCAGGTCCATACGGGCCTTCTTGTCGGGCCCGTACGGATCTTCCCCTCCCGACACGTCCCGCACATCCGGACAGTCGAAGCCGCCATCCGGGACACTTTGCGCATTTGAACTCGATTCACACGAACTCGAATCTGCGCCCCCCGGGGAAAGGACGCGATGCCATGCCGGAGACCGCATCCACCACCCGGGCCCCGGCCGCCCTCCTCCCGTCACTCGCTCCCCTGCTCCATGAATGGCTGCCCCGGCAGCGCTGGTTCGCGGGCAAGGGCCGCCGGGTCATCGGATTCACGCTGGAAGCGGCCACCGAGCTGCTGCCGCTGGACGGCGCGGGACCCGGGCTGCTGCACCTGCTCGTACGGGTGGAACAGCCGGGCCGCCCGGCCGGTACGCCCGCCGACTGCTATCAACTGCTCCTGGGTGTACGGACCCAGCTGCCGCCCCGCCTCGCCCCCGCCCTGATCGGGCGGATCCGGCAGGGGCCGCTGGCCGGCCGGGCGGTCTACGAAGGGCTGCGCGATCCGCGGCTCGCCGGGCTGCTCTACGAACGGCTGCGCACACCGGGCCGGATCGGCCCGCTCGGTTTCCACCGCACCGTCGAACTGCCGCCCTCGCTCGCGCCCCGGATGCTGGACGCCGAGCAGTCCAACTCCTCGCTCGTGTACGGCGATACGTACATCCTGAAGATCTTCCGCCGGGTCAGCCCCGGCGCCAATCCCGACCTGGAGCTGCCGCTCGCGCTCGCGCGCGCCGGCTGCTCGCGGGTACCGGCGCCGGTGGCCTGGTTCGAGTCGGGCGCGAGCACGCTCGGCGTCCTCCAGCCGTACCTGCGGGACTCCCGGGACGGCTGGCGGCTCGCCCTCGACGCGCTGGCGGACGGCAGGGAGTTCACCAGCGAGGCGCACGCCCTCGGCCGGGCGACGGCCGAGGTGCACCTCGCGCTGGCGACGGCGCTGCCGACCGAGCGGCTGCACCGGACGCAGACGGAGCACCTTGCCGGGGAGATGGACCAGCGGCTCCACGCGGCGGCACAGGCGGTGCCGGCGCTGCTGCCGTACGTCCCCGGGCTGCGCGCCGTCTTCGCGGCGGCGGGCGGCGCGGTCGGCTCCGGGCTGCTCCAGCGGGTCCACGGCGATCTGCATCTCGGGCAGACGCTGCGGGCGGCGGACGACGGCGGCTGGACGGTGATCGACTTCGAGGGCGAGCCCGCGAAGCCGCTCGCCGAGCGGTGCCGTCCGCAGCCGGCGGTCCGCGACGTCGCGGGAATGCTCCGCTCCTTCGACTACGCGGCGCGCACGCACCGCCCGTGGAACGCCGAGTGGGCGGCCCGCTGCCGCGCGGCCTACTGCACCGGGTACGCGGAGGCCTCGGGCACGGACCCCCGCACGGACCCGGCGCTGCTGCGGGCCTACGAGACGGACAAGGCGGTCTACGAGGTCGTCTACGAGGCCCGGCATCGACCGGACTGGCTCCCGGTCCCCATGTCCGCGATCGAACGCCTGGCGGGAGCGGAGTGAAGAGCCCACCCCGAGAGGGCGCCCACCCCGGCGCCGCACACCGCGCGCCCCGTCCCCCTCCATCCCGGGCGGGCGCCCTCGCCCCGCGACCCCACACCCGGCGGGGCAGTCGCCCCGCGGCCCCACCCGTGCCCGGGCGTTCGCGCCCCGCTGGCCGCACCCACCCCGCCCGTGTGGGCAATCGTCCCGCCGGGGCGGGACCCACCCGCAACCTCCCGTTGTGGGCAACTGTTCCGCTGGGGCGGAACGGGTGGGCACAACGGACGGCGCCCCTACGGGTGCCTCCGTCCCATGCGCCCGTCCACCCCGAGGCTCCCGCACGTGCAACGGCGCCGGGGTGCGGGGGCCCTGAGCGGAACGCGCCCGCAAGGGCGCCGTCCCGTGTGCCCACCCGTCCCGCCCCAGCGGGACGACTGCCCACACGGGAGTGGGGAGGGCGCGCGGACATGTGCGCGGTCCCCGTTCGGCCGAGTGTCCTGTGCGGGGCCCGCGCCGTTGCGGTTGCGTGGGAACCGGCCCATCTCCCCCACCCCATCCTTCAACCCCCCTTGCAGGAGGCATCCCCGTGACCGCCCGATCCGCTCGCAAGACGGCAGTGCCCCCGGCGAAGACACCCGCGCCCCGGGCAGCCCAGGATCCCGTACGGAAGGTGCGGAAGGTGCCGCCACTCGACGCGGGGGACCGGGCGCGGCTGCTCGCCGGGGAGCACCACGACCCGCACGCCCACCTCGGCGCCCACCCCGTCCGCGGCGGCGTGGCGATCCGGGTCCTGCGCCCGTACGCCCGTGAGGTCACCGTCCTCGCCAAGGGAAAGCGCACCACCCTGCACGACGAGGGCGACGGCTTCTTCTCCGGGATCCTTCCGCTGCTCCGCAAGGTCCCCGAGTACGAGCTGCGCGTGCGCTACGACGGCGACGAGCTCGCCGTCCACGACCCGTACCGCTTCCTGCCCTCCCTCGGCGACCTCGACCTCCACCTCATCGGCGAGGGCCGCCACGAGGAGCTGTGGAAGGCGCTCGGGTCACGGATCATCACCCACCAGGGCGTGACCGGCACCCGCTTCACCGTCTGGGCGCCCAACGCCCGCGGCGTCCGCGTCACCGGCGACTTCAACCACTGGGACGGCACCGGTCTGCCGATGCGCTCCCTCGGCGCGACCGGTGTCTGGGAGCTGTTCGTGCCCGGCATCGGCGAGGGCGCGGTCTACAAGTACGACATCACCCGCCCCGACGGCTCCCACACGCTGCGCGCCGACCCGATGGCCCGTCGCACCGAGTGCCCCCCGAACACCGCCTCGATCGTCACCGACTCGTACCACGAGTGGAGCGACACCGGGTGGATGGCGAGTCGCGGCAACCGGCCGCACCACGAGGCGCCGCTCTCGGTCTACGAGGTCCATCTCCCGTCCTGGCGTCCGGGCCTGACCTACCGCCAGCTCGCCGAGCAGCTGCCCGACTACGTCCGCGATCTCGGCTTCACGCACGTGGAGTTCATGGCCGTCGCCGAGCACCCCTTCAGCGGCTCCTGGGGCTACCAGGTCACCGGCTTCTACGCGCCGACCGCCCGCATGGGCACACCCGACGACTTCAAGTACCTGATCGACGCCCTGCACCGGGCCGGGATCGGCGTCCTGATGGACTGGGTGCCCGCGCACTTCCCGCGCGACGACTGGGCGCTGGCGGAGTTCGACGGCCGGCCGCTGTACGAGCACGAGGACCCGCGCAGGTCCGCACACCCCGACTGGGGAACGCTGGAGTTCGACTACGGTCGCAAGGAGGTGCGGAACTTCCTGGTCGCCAACGCGGTGTACTGGTGCGAGGAGTTCCACCTCGACGGCCTGCGGGTGGACGCCGTCGCCTCGATGCTCTACCTCGACTACTCGCGCGAGCACGGCGAGTGGCTTCCGAACGAGTTCGGCGGGCGGGAGAACCTGGACGCGGTCGCCTTCCTCCAGGAGATGAACGCGACGGTGTACCGGCGCTGCCCCGGTGTCGTCACCTTCGCCGAGGAGTCGACGGCCTGGGACGGCGTCACCCGGGCGACGGACCAGGTCGGGCCCGGCGGCTTCGGCGGACTCGGCTTCGGCATGAAGTGGAACATGGGCTGGATGCACGACTCCCTCGGCTACGTCGAGAAGGAGCCGGTGCACCGCAAGTACCACCACAACGAGATGACCTTCTCGATGGTGTACGCGTACAGCGAGAACTACATCCTGCCGATCTCCCACGACGAGGTCGTGCACGGCAAGCAGGCCCTGGTCTCGAAGATGCCCGGCGACTGGTGGCAGCAGCGCGCCAACCACCGCGCGTACCTCGGCTTCATGTGGGCCCACCCCGGCAAGCAACTCCTCTTCATGGGGCAGGAGTTCGCCCAGGGTGCGGAGTGGTCCGCCGAGCACGGCCCCGACTGGTGGCTGCTCGACCCGTCGTACGGCGCGGAGGCCGACCACCGGGGCGTACGGGACCTGGTGCGCGACCTGAACGCGGTGTACGGCGCGACGCCGGCGCTGTGGGAGCGGGACACCGTCCCCGAGGGCTTCCAGTGGGTGGTGGGCGACGCGGCCGAGGACAACGTCTTCGCGTTCCTCCGCTACGACGCCGAGGGCTCGCCGCTGCTCGCGGTCTGCAACTTCTCCCCCGTCGTACGGCACGACTTCCGGCTCGGGGTCCCGGACACGTTCGCGGCCTGGGACGAGGTCCTGAACACGGACGCGGCCCGGTACGGCGGTGGCGACGTGGTGAGCACCGACCCGGTGAAGACCGAGTCGGTGCCGTCCCACGGCCGTTCGGCGAGCGTACGGATGACGCTGCCGCCGCTGGCGACGGTGTGGCTCAGGCCTGCCTGATGACCCCCAGCCGCTGAGTGGCCCGGGTCAGCGCCACGTACAGGTCGTTGATGCCGTGCGTGGCGCCGGCCCGGATCCCGTCCGGGTCGACGACGAGGACCGTGTCGAACTCCAGGCCCTTGGCCTGGCGCGGGTCGAGGAGGACCACCGGCCGGGTCAGGTCGGGCGTCGGTCCGTACGAGGCGTCCGGCAGCGCCGCCGTCAGGGCCGGATGCAGCTCCGGCGGGGCGATCACGGCGAGCCGGCCCTCGGCGCGGAGCTCGGCGGCGACCGCGTCGGCGGTCTCCTTCACCGGGTCCTCGACGGTCCGCTGCCAGGGCTCCACACCGGTGGAACGGACCGAGCGGGGCGGCTCGAAGCCCGGGTCGGCCTCGCGCCGGACGTCGGCGGCGACCGCCATGATCTCGGCGGGGGTGCGGTAGTTGACCCCGAGCCGTACGAGCTCCCAGCGGTCCTCCACGTACGGCGTGAGGATGTCCTCCCACGAGCCGACGCCCGCCGCGTCACCGGTCTGGGCCGGGTCGCCTACCAGGGTCATCGAGCGGGTGGGGCTGCGGCGCATCAGCAGCCGCCAGGCCATCGCGGAGAGCTCCTGCGCCTCGTCGACGATGATGTGGCCGAAGGCCCAGGTGCGGTCGGCGGCGGCGCGTTCGGCGGCGCTGCGGTGGTCGGCCTCCTCGTGCCGCTCGGCGAACCGCTCGGCGTCGATGATGTCGTGCGCGGCGAGGACCTCTGCGGCGTCCTTGTCCTGCTCCTCCTTGTCCTCGAACTCGTAGGTGCGCGAGGCGTACGAGACGTCGAGGACACCCTGTGCGTACTGGATCTGCTTCTCCCGCTCGGCCTCGGCCGCGGCCCGTGCGGCCGAGTCGTCCTCGCCGAGGAGTTCGGCGGCCTCGTCGAGGAGCGGGACGTCGGCGGGGGTCCAGGGGCCGTCCTCGCGCCGGATCGCGGCCGCGTCCTCTTCGGTGAGGTGGGTCGGATCGGCGAGGTAGTCGGCGAGGAAGGACTCGGGGGTGAGCGGCGGCCAGAGGGTGTCGATGGCGGCGTGGACGTCCTGGCTGGCGGCGATGCCCTTGGCGAGCAGGGCGATGTCGTCGGGGCCGAGGAAGTTGGGCCCGCCGTAGGGGTCGGCGCCGATGCGGTCGGCGAGCTGTTCGGCGAGCGCGTCGAGGAGGTGGAAGACGAAGTAGGGCCTGGCCAGGTTGTGCGGCAGGTGGGTCTCGCGGGCCTTGTGGCGGGCTTCGAGGGCCATGTCCCAGTCGATGATCAGGTCGCCGTCGTCGTGCGGCACGATCAGGGGCTCGCCGCGCTCGGGCACCTGCTGCCGGTCCCGTACCGCCCGGTCGAGGGCCTCGGCCATGGCGGCGGCACCCTTGACGGCGGCGGCGCGGGGGGTGTCCGTGCCGGTGGCGCGGACGCCGGGGAAGAGTTCGCCGGGGGTGGCGAGCAGGACGCCGGTCTCGCCGAGGGACGGCAGGACGTTGCCGATGTAGCCGAGGAAGGCCGGGTTGGGGCCGACGATGAGGACGGCACGGCGGGCGAGCTGCTCGCGGTGTGCGAAGAGGAGGTAGGCGGCCCGGTGCAGCGCCACGGCGGTCTTGCCCGTGCCGGGACCGCCCTCGACGACGAGGACGCCTCGGTGCGGGGAGCGGATGATGCGGTCCTGCTCGGCCTGGATGGTCTGCACGATGTCGTGCATCCGGCCGGTGCGGGCGGCGTCGAGCGCGGCGAGCAGCACCTCGTCGGCGTCCCGGTTCTCGTGCCCGGTGCGGGTCCCGTCGGCGAGGTCGAGCACCTCGTCGTGGAGCGCCGTCACCTCACGGCCGTGGGTGGTGATGTGCCGGCGGCGGCTGAGCCCCATGGGCTCGTACCCGGTGGCGAGGTAGAAGGGGCGGGCGGCCTCGGCGCGCCAGTCGACGACGAGGGGCGTGCGATCCGGGTCGTCCTTCCGGATGCCGATGCGGCCGATGTGGTGGTCGCGTCCGTCCCGGAAGACGAGCCGTCCGAAACAGAGCCCGGTCTCCCCGGCGTTGAAGGCGGCGAGCAGCCCGGACTGCTCGGCGACCATCACGTCCCGCTCCAGCCGGCCCTGGTTGCCCACCCACGGCGCCTTGAGCGCCCGGCCGACGTCGGCCTCGGCCCGGTCCCTCAGGTCGTCGAGTCGTGCGTAGAGCTCTGTGATGAATTGCTGCTCATTCCGAAATTCCTCGGTTGACAATTCGACTCCCGGCGCGATACAGTGCGTTTATTGAACTTCTCCGCGTCATTCGCTGTGCGTAGACACGGAATCCATGAATATACGCGAGAAACAACCCCGACTGCAATTCTAGTCGGGGTATTTTCATGTCTCATGGGGAGAGACGAAGCCCGCGATCTGCTGATCGCGCACGGCGCGGACACGATGAACCACCCGGGCGGCACCCTGCTCGCCCACCTGGACCGGGTCGAGGCCCGACTGGCCGCCTGGGGCGCACGGGACGCCCTCCGACTCGCCGGCCTGTGCCACGCCTTCTACGGCACGGACGGCTTCGCCGAGCAGCTGCTGCCGCTGGAACACCGCGATGTGCTGGCGGCAGCGATCGGCACGGAGGCGGAGGAGCTCGTGTACCTCTACGCGAGCTGCGACCGGGAATTCTCGTACTCCGGGATCGGTCGGGAGGACGGACTCTTCCGGGACCGCTTCACGGGGGAGACGTTCACGCCGACGGCGACGCGGCGGGCGGACTTCGCGGAACTGACGGCGGCGAACGAACTGGACGTACTCCGGGAGAACCGAGAGCTGTGGAGCCGGCACGGGGGCACGCTGCTCAGGCTGTTCACCCGCTGGCGGCCCCTGCTGAGCGAAGCGGCGTTCAAGGACGCGCGCGGCCTTCTGAGACTGGAGGGCGAGGAGCGGGCGGCGTTCCTGCGAGGGCTGGAGCGCGGCGATGTCGTCATCGGTGTCGTCGCACTGATCGCGAGCTTCGGCGTGACCTTCGTGGAACTGGGCGGGGTGGACGCGACGATGAACATCCCGGAGGTGTCCTGGCGCCGCGTCGACACCCCCGCCGACGTCATCGCCGAGGGCGAGGAGCACGCCTTCGAGGTACTCGACGTGGACATGGACCGGGATCGGGTGTCCCTCTCGCTCAAGGCCCTGGAGCCCGACCCGATGGCCGCGTTCGCCCGCGCCGGGTTCGACGGGGTCCGCACCGCGAGGGTCACCCACGTCGTCTCCTTCGGGGTCCTCGTCGAGGTGGCGCCGGGCGTCCAGGGCGTCCTGCACAAGGACGACCTCGGGGAACGTGCCCCGGCCGAGGGCGACGAGCTCGCCGTCGAGGTCACCGCCGTCAACCTCGTCACGCGCCGCCTCGGGCTCAGGCTCCACGAATAATCCCGTGCGGCCCGACCGCGGCACCGCTACCGTCGACCGCATGAAGCGTGCCGCGATCATCACGACGACGCCGGAGAGTGTCCCGGCGCGCTGACCGCTGTCTTGACGTCACGAAGCCCCGGGGCCGAGCGCCCCGGGGCTTCGTCGTTCCTCCGGCCGCTCGTCCCCGGCGAGCACCCCCGGAGGACCACATGCACCACGACCACCGCAGGCTCGGCCGCGAGCTGGGCCTGTTCGACACCGACCCGCTGATCGGCGCGGGGCTGCCGTACTGGCTGCCCGACGGAGCCGTCGTACGGCACACCCTGGAGGAGTACGTCCGGGAGGTGGAGCGCCGAGCCGGATACCGGCACGTGTACTCGCCCGTCCTCGGGAAACGGGAGCTGTACGAGATCTCCGGGCACTGGGACCACTACAGCGACGACATGTTCCCGCCGATGGAGCTCGGCGGCGAGCAGGTCGTCCTGCGGCCGAGCCTCTGCCCGCACCACGCGGTGATCTACCGCTCCCGCGCACACAGCTACCGCGAGCTGCCGTTGCGGATGGCCGAGCTCGGCGGCATGTACCGCTCCGAACTCTCCGGCGTCCTCGGCGGGTTGACCCGGGTCCGGGCCATCCAGCTGAACGACGCGCACATCTTCTGCGCCCTCGACCAGGTCGCCGAGGAGGCCGCGGCCGCCCTGGGGCTGATCGGGCGGGCGTACGAGGCGATGGGCATCGCGCCGGCCCGGTACCGGCTCTCGCTCCCCGGACCCGGCGGCAAGTACGTCGCCGCGCCCGAGCTGTGGGAGCGGTCCACCGCGCTCCTGCGCGACGTGCTCGACGCCTCCGGGCTCGCCTACGAGGCCGCCGAGGGCGAGGCCGCGTTCTACGGGCCCAAGATCGACGTGCAGATCGCGGACGGAGCGGGGCGGGAGTCGACCCTGTCGACCGTACAGATCGACTTCCACCAGCCCGAGCGCTTCGGCCTGCACTACATCGGGGCGGACGGCGCCAAGCACCGGCCCGTCATGATCCATCGCAGCGTCGTCGGCAGCGTGGAGCGGGCCGTCGCCCACCTCCTCGAACAGCACGGCGGCGCCTTCCCGGCCTGGCTGGCCCCCGTCCAGCTGGTGGTCCTGCCGATCTCGGAGTCCGAGCTGTCCGCCGCCGACGCGCTGGCCGCCCGATGCGCCGAACGCGGCCTGCGGGCCGAGGTCGTGGGCCCGGAACGGGGCACCCTGGGCGCCCGTGTGCGCGAGGCCCGCCTCGTCCCCTACCAGGCGGTCATCGGCCCGAGGGAGGCGACCGACGACCTGGTGGCACTCCGGCTGCGCGACGGCCGGCGACTCGACGCGCTTCCCTCGGGCGAGGTCCTCGACCGGGCAGAGGCGCTCATCAGGGCGCACAGCAGCGAGCTCTGGGGCACCCCCTAGACGAGTACGTCCTCGAGCTCCTCGAGGAGGCGGCGCTTCGGGCGGGCACCCACCATCGACTTCACGGGCTCGCCCGCCCGGAACACCATCAGCGTCGGCGTCCCGAGCACCCCGTACCGCACCGCGGTCTCCGGGTTCCTGTCCACGTCGATCTGGACGATCCTCAGCCGGCCCGCCTCCTCCGCGGCGACCGCGCCGAGCACCGGCCCGAGCTGACGGCACGGGCCGCACCAGTCCGCGGTGAACTTCACCAGGACGGGCAACTCCGCGCCCAGGACCTCGGCGTCGAAGTCCGCGTCCGTCACCTCGGTGACACCGTCGATCCGAATCATTCCGTCATCCTCCGAGTTCACACGTGGGTTCCGGGCCGCCGGGCAGCTCCGCCTCCGCCCGCAGCAGCTGCGCGGCGACCTGGGCACGTACCGCCTGAAGCTGCTCGACGAGTCCGTCCAGCTCCGCGAGCTTGCGCCGGTACACGTCGAGCGAGGCCGGACAGGCGTCCCCCGCCGAGTGCCCCGCCCGCAGACAGTCGACGAACGGCCGCGTCTCCTCCAGCTCGAACCCGAAGTCCTGCAGGGTCCGGATCTGCTCGAGGAGCCGCAGGTCGTCCTCGTCGTACGTGCGGTAGCCGTTCTCCGTCCGCCGGGCGGCCAGAAGGCCACGGGACTCGTAGTAGCGCAGAGTCCGCGTGGTCGTTCCGGCCAGCTCGGCCAGCTCGCCGATTCGCATGCGTCGAACGTAAGCCTTGACGCCGACGTCAAGGCAAGCGGTCGGGGAAGTGCTAGGGAGTACCTATGAACCACGACGAACTGCTCAGGTTCCTCCGCGGGCACAGGCTCGCCGTCGAGGCGTCCGTCACCGCGGACGGGGCGCCGCAGGCCGCCGTCGTCGGCTACGCGGTCACGGACGACCTGGAGATCGTCTTCGACACCGTGGAGACGACCCGTAAGTACGGAAACCTGGTCGCCGACCCGCGGATCGCGCTGGTCATCGGCTGGGACGAGATCACCGCCCAGATCGAGGGCGTCGCAGACATCCCTCAGGGCCGGGAGCTGGAACGGCTCCGGGAGGTCTACTTCACGGCGTACCCGGACGGCCGCGACCGCCTCGCATGGCCGGGGATCACCCATGTGCGGGTACGCCCGCGCTGGGTACGGTACAGCGACTTCACGGCGGAACCACCGAGGGTGGAGGAGCTGAGGCTGGGGTAGGGGGCGGGGGGCTGACGGGGCCTGGGCCATGTTCGTCGCGGGGCTCACCGGCTGACCGCCCCTCGTCGGCCTCTGGCTCGGCCGCCCTCTCTCCGAGTGTGGCGGGTTCCGGCGACGCCTCAAGGGCGCTCCTACGTCGCGTCGGCTCCGCCGATTCCGCTTCGCTCCACCCTTGACCCGCCACCTCCACCCGCCTTTTCACACTCGGAGGGCGGCCCGGGGCGTGGCCACGCGGGGAGCCAAGTGCGAGCCTGAGCTCGGCTCGGCGCCTGCGGCCGAGTGGGCGGTATTGCGCAGCAGTTGAATGGGGCGGTGACGGCACCGGCTCAGCGTGTTGCGGCCGTCGGCCGGCCGGGACTCATGCCCCGCTGGTCACTCCCGGTGGGTGGTGAGGGCCCTGCTCCCGAAACCCGCCGGCGGCTTGGGCGGCGGAATCCGTGCCCTGAGTCCTTCGACCGGCGACGGGAGCACGCCCCCTGACCAGACGACCGTGTCCCCAACTCTCCACTACTCGCGGTAACTCCCCCGAACAGCACCCTTTAAGGCCCCACCAAAGGCGAGTTGTGCAGCCTTAGGGTCACCACCCACCGCCGACGGTTGGCGAAGAAAGTGATCTGTGGGCGATGGGCGACCCGACCACGATCGACCATTGCGACTTGAACCTGTTCAAACTCCGTGCCAGGGTACGGGGGGTTCTTGAGCCCCCGGTCGCGCACGCGGCCTGAGGAACCCGCTAGGGGTGGAGTCCGTTGCGTTCCTGTCGCACTGCGCTGATCCTGCTCGCCACGACCCTCACCCTGACGGCCTGCGGCAGGCTCTACGACCTGCCGCCACCCGAGGGCGAACCGGTCGTTCTGAAGCCGGCCGAACTTGCGACCACGTGGACCGATTTCGACGACGGCACTCTCACGCTGAAGCAGGACGGGACGTTCATCGCCGACAAAGTCTGCATCGCCATCGACTGGGAAGAGGGTTTGACCTGGTCCGGAACAGGCACCTGGAAGCATGGCTTCAACAAGGAGGAAAGCTTCGTCAGCGTGACCTTCGACGCCGCTCACCCCGAAACGGGTGAGCGCGAGCCCGCCTCCTACTCCGCCTTGAGACAAGGCAAGGTCCTGAAGCTCTGGGTCGCCGTCGGCGATCCGGACCACGACTACCCGAACTGCGTCCTGACCAGCCCGGCGAGTTGACCCGGCTGCCGCGCGGGGCCGGGCGATCCGTTCGTCGTGCATTGCGGCCGGCACTGCGGTGGCCAGGGACGACATCGGTGCGGCGTTGATCTCGCGGTTGATCCCTTCCAGCGGGCCTGGATCCTTTCCAGTGCCGCTGAGGGGACACGATCCGGACCGAAGGCCAGACGACTGGTGTCCCTAACTCTCCACTACTCGCGGTAACTTCCCCGGATAGCGTCCCTTGGGGCCCGCCGAAGGCGAGTTGTGGAGCCTAAGGGTCACCCAGCTGATCAACTCACCCCACCACCCACCGGAGAGTGACCAGCGGGGCATGAATCCCAGCCGACCGACAGCCGTCACACGCTGAGCGCCGCCCGGCCGCCCCATTCAACTGCCGCGCAAACCCACCCACGCACCCGACGGCCGCCCACGGCGCTACGCGCCATCCCGCCTGCCCGCGTGGCCACGCCCCCCGGCCGCCCTCCGAGTGTGAAAAGGCGACCGGAGGCGGTGGGTCAAGGGTGGGCGAAGCCCATCGCGCAGCGACGCGACCGCAGGGAGCGCCC
>NZ_JBHJTL010000040.1:0-11688 GCF_042264065.1 Streptomyces sp. NPDC056222
GGTACGGACGCTGTCCGTACGGCCCGGGCTTTTTCGCTACGCGCAGGTGCCGGCGAACGAGTCCCGGGTCACGACGTCCGTCGAGGCGGCCGTCGTGTCCAGCCAGACCGTCCGCTGCCCGTCGCCGAGCTGCGGGGACAGCTGCATACCGGAGGAGCAGGAGACCCTGCTGTACGTCGGGGTGCCGCCCACCACGTCCGCGAGCGGGGCCACGTTCACCTTGCCGATCTTTCCGGTCCAGGCGCCGAGGGCGCCCGTGGGGTCGTACGTCGAGTAGGCGAAGTACTGCTCGCTGACGGAGAACTGGCCGCCGTAGGTCGTGGACGGAGTGCCGATCCTCTTCTTCTGGGTGAGGTCGCTCAGCGGCGCCGACCAGAAGGTGTCGCTCCGGAAGAGGAACGCGGTGGTCTCGCGCCAGAAGACCCGGTCCCCGGTGAGCTGGATGTCCGTGGCCTCGCCGAAGACGAAGGACTGGATCCGCACGCGCTGCGAGGCGCCGGTGGCGATGTCGTACACGCTGATGTGGTCGTTGTCGCCGTCCCGCCAGGCCACCGTGCCGTGCTTCATGGTCAGGCGCGCGGCGGTGGTGCCCGGGGCGGGGGTCAGGTTGACCGTGGTGCCGTCGCGCTCCCGCAGCATGACGTCGGACTCGCCGTCCTGCTTGTTGATGTAGGCGAGCCGGCCGTCGTCGGTCACGGGCTCCATTTCCTCGCCCGGGCCGTCGACGAGCCTGCGGATGGCGCCCTGGCCCTTGTCGCCCGCGGTGTAGACGCCGACGGAGTCGGCGGTGATCCGGGTGAAGACGATCCGGTCGTCGTCGAGCGACGGGTCGAGGAGATAGGCGTTCTTCTGGGCCAGCTCGCGCTCCGAGTCGCCGTGCCGGTCGTCACCGTGGTTCTTGCCGAAGCGGCCGACCGTGATGCCGAAGTCCGCACTGTTCGCGTTCCACGCGATCGCGTCGCCGTGGCCGATCGCGTAGACGTCGCCGTTGATCTGCGCCGCCTGCTCGTCGACCCCGCTGTAGACCTCGTACGCCGGAAGGACGTCACGAGCGAGTGTTGTGCCGTCGTGGGTGCCGGACCTGCGCTCCCAGCCCTCCACGATGCCGTGGTCGTCGAAGGCCTTCGCGATCGCCTCGCGGTCGGCGCGGGAGACCTTGAGCGACTTCGCGGCGAGGGTGACCGCGTTCCGCATGTCCGAGAAGCCGGAGAGCGGGGTGAGGTAGTTCTGCGCGGCCCGGTAGACGATCTTGTCCGCGAGCGCGGGGTCCAGGGTCTTGCGCATGTCCCACAGCGCGCCGGAGACGATGGTGGAGTTGAGGTGGACACCGCCGTTGTCGATGTCGAGCGACGCAGGGAGGTAGTCCTCGCCCGCGACCCGGCCGTCGTTCATGTCGCGCAGCGCGCACTCGGCGAGCGGCTTGGTGCCGTTGCAGAGGTACTCGCCGACGAGGCCGGAGGTCGGGTCGGACATGGCGACGCCCTTGTCGGCGGTCTCCATGGCGTTGCCGAAGTAGTCGGATATCGCCTCGTTGAGGGCGCCCGACTGGTTGAGGTAGACGAGCCCGGCGCTGTGCTCGGTCACGCCGTGGGTCATCTCGTGGCCGACGACGTCGAGGCCGACCGAGAGCGGGACGCCGTTCATGTGGCCGTACACCATCTTGGTGCCGTCCCAGAAGGCGTTGGCGTAGTCCTTGCCGCCCCGGGCGACGTTCACGACCGAGTGGATCGTGCCGCCCTTGCCGTCGATGCCGTCGCGGCCGATCTCGTTCTTGAAGTACTCGTAGACCTTCGCGGCGTTGAGGTGGGCGTCCACCGCGCCGGAGGTGGTGGCGGTCCCCTCGAAGCGGTCGGTCGGTGAGGCGACGACCTTCACGTCCTCCGTGACCGGGCCGTTCGCGACCTCGAGGTAGCTCTTGCGGTTCGCGTCGTACGTACGGATCTGGCCGCCGGTCTTCGCGAACATCGCGCGCGAGGAGTCGATGAGCGAGTACGAGCCGTCGGCCTCCTTGTCGATCTCGATCCGCTCCTCGGCGCCGTCCACCTTCACGCCCGTGCCCTGTGCGGGCGAGGCGGCGTCGATGTTGTCGTACGAGAGCGCGATACCGCCCACGTGGGCGTCGACGAAGACCTCCTGGCGGACCGGGGAGCCGTCCGCCTTCGCGCCGGTGACGGTGAAGTGCCAGGCGAGGCGGCCACCGCCGGAGCCCGGCAGCACGGTCAGACCGTGGCTCTCGGTCCCGCCGCCCTCGACACCGGAGAGGTCGGAGTCGAGGGTGAACATCCGCTGCCGGGCGGTGGCTTCGGTGACGGTGGGCGTGGTGGAGACGGTCAACTCCGGGTAGAGCGTGCCGGTCGCGGAGACGACCTGCTCGCCGCCGCCGGCCGTCTCGGTCTGTACGGCGTACTCGGCGCCGAAGACCGGGACGCCGCCCCGCTTCTGCTGGAAGCGGACCGAGGACTGGGCCCCGGACCTGGTCGTGCGCACCGTCGTCAGCTCGGCGACGGGGACCCGGTAGGTCTGCTCGTGCGCCTTGAGGTGGGCGCGGGCCGCCTCGGCCGGAGTGCCGGCGCGGGGTGCCGAGTCGAGGCCCTGCGTCATGCGGGGCGCGACCGGGGTGGCGGGCAGGGTTGCGGCCGGGGTCTCCGGCACCTCCTGCGCCTGGGCGGGAACGGTCAACAGGACTGAACCGGTTGCCGCGGCGACGACGCCGGTGGCCAGGATCCGACGGATCCGTTGTGTTCTCACGAAGTCTCCCCATCACACACGTACGCGAGGGCTGGTGGCCCTCGCGACTGATGGGGTCGATCGTTCGGTAGGGAAGGTTCCGCATACAAGGGAGCGGACGTGGCGCAAAGCCGCCCAGGCATAAACGCGCCTACAGGAAGGCGGATTGAGGCCCCCGGGGCGATTCAGCGGCCGACCGGGGGTTCGTCCAGCCAGCCCGACTCGGCGGCGTGCCAGCCGAGTTGGAAGCGGGTCGCCGCGCCCACCGCGTCCATCAACGCGTGCAGACGTCGCTGCACCGTGCGGTGCCCCATGCCCAGCTGACGGGCGATGGCCGAGTCGGTCAGACCGACATGGAGCAGCGCGACGATCTGCCGGTCGATCGGGTCGAGCCGTCCCGCCGCGTCCGTGAGGCTCTCTTCCCCGGGGTCCGTGCTGAGCCGCCAGCCCTTCTCGAAGTGCTGCTCGAAGAGCGAGATCAGCGCCGTGAGCAGCCCGCTGCGGTGCACCACGAGCGCCACCGGCTCCTCCGTCTCGTCCCGCACGGGGTCCAGCGGAAGCAGCGCGCACTCGTCGTCCATGATGATCAGCTTGATCGGCAACTCGTCGGTGACCGCGATCTGCTGGCCGTCCGCGACGAGCCCCGCGAGCCAGTGCGCGGCATGGGCGTCCTCCAGCCAGGACCGCGCCACGACGGCCCGCAGGGTCAGGCCCCGCCGCATCGAGTCCCGCTCGACCTCGTCGTACTTGTCCTCGAAGCCGATGACGGTGGGCTCCCGGATCACCGGAACCAGCGAGCGGACCTCGTACCGCGCCTCACGCTGCATCGCGATGAGCCGGCGCCGGATCGCGGCGGCTCCGGAGAGGACCTCGATGGGCGCGCCGGAGCTCCGCGTGTGGGCGGCGCGGTGCCGCTCGGCGAGCTCGGTGACGAAGTGCTCGACACGGTGCAGGGCGGTGCGCCGGGACTCCAGGAGCGGGCCGAGCGCGAGGACCGGGGAGGCCGCCCGGTACCGCACGTGGTCCCCGTCCCGCTCGGCGCTGGCGAGCCCGCGCTCGACGAGCCCGGTGAGGGCGCGCAGGACCGTCTCCGGGTCCGCCGTGGGGTGGCCGAGAGCGGCGGGATCGCTGTCCGGCCGGTCCACCAACAGCCGGTAGACACTGTCCTGTTCCGCGTCGAGCCCGAGCAGCGCGAGCAGGGACGCGTCCCCGGACACCGACTCCACCCGTACCCCACCCCTCCCGGCCGCCCCTACGGAGGGGCCAGCGTAAACGGGGCGCCCCGGCGCCGCTACGATCACGCCTCGCAGTCGAGGCACCCAGGAGGGACCGTGCAGGAAACGAGCGCCGTCGAGTTGGTCTACGTACCGACGAAGGCCGAGGTCACGGAGGCGATCCGGGTCAGGTTGCGCAACTCGCCGTCCGGGCGCCGGATGCGGTGGCTTCTTCCCGTCACCGGTGTGGTGGCGTTCCTGGTCGTGCTGCTGGAGCTGACGGGTCCGGGGGAGCCGCAGCTGTCGCTTGTCGTCCTCATGGGCGGGCTGGGCATTCTGGCCCTGGTGATGGGGCCGCTGGTGCCCCGGCTGATGGGGCACCAGATGTACCGGCTCATCGAGCCGCAGGGGGAGTTCCGGGCCGTCGTGGACGACGATGGGGTGACCTGGACGGCGCGCGACAGCGAGACCAGGAGCCGGTGGGCGATGCTGCCGCTGTACGTCGAGACGCCCTCGCTCTTCGTCCTGCTCACGGCCGACAAGGCCGGCGTCGGCGTCGCCGCCCTGTCCAAGCAGGGCGCGTCCGCCCCCGGGGATGTCGACCGGCTGCGGACGATCCTGGACCGGCACGCGAAGCGGGTCTGACCGCCGAACGCTCGCGCACGCGAAAGGGCCCGCACCGGATCGCTCCGGTGCGGGCCCCTTCCGTACCTCAGGTCACTTCTGCGCACACTCCGCGCACGTCCCGAAGATCTCGACCGTGTGCGCCACGTTCACATACCCGTGCTGGGACGCGATCGCCTCCGCCCACTGCTCCACCGCCGGGCCCTCCACCTCGACCGCCTTGCCGCAGACGCGGCAGACGAGATGGTGGTGGTGGTCGCCGGTCGAGCAGCGGCGGTAGACCGTCTCGCCCTCGTTGGTGCGCAGTGCGTCGACCTCGCCCGCGTCCGCGAGGGACTGGAGCGTGCGGTACACCGTCGTGAGGCCGACGGAGTCGCCGCGGTGCTTGAGCATGTCGTGCAGCTCCTGGGCACTGCGGAACTCGTCCACCTCGTTCAGTGCCGCCGCCACCGCGGCCCGCTGTTTGGTCGAGCGGCCGCGTACGGGGGGTCCTGCCGTCGCCACAGGGGCCTCCTAGGGATGTCGTCGCCCCCGCCATTCTGCCAGGCTGCTAGACCCTGGCGTCGTCCGTGGGCCGCCGGGTGGACGGAACGGCCATGTCGCACTCCGACCCGGACAGCGACGAGGACGAGGCCGCGGCCTCCGCCGCCCGGGCGCGGCGCCTGGCCAGGGGCGCGGCGAGCGCCGTCAGGACGATGAAGACGGCGATCGCGAGCAGCACGATGAGCGAGCCCGGCGGCAGGTCCTGGTAGTACGTGGTGACGGTGCCCGTCAGCGTGACGCCGGTGCCGATGACGATCGCCAGGACGAAGGTCGTACGGAAGGAGCGCGACAGCTGTTGCGCCGCCGCCACCGGGACCACCATCAGCGCGCTGACGAGCAGCAGGCCGACGACCCGCATCGCGACCGTGACGGTCACGGCCGCCGTGATCGCGACGAGCAGGTTGAGGGCCCGCACCGGCAGGCCGGTGACACGGGCGAACTCCTCGTCCTGACTCACGGCGAAGAGCTGGCGGCGCAGGCCGATGGTGACGAGGACGACGAAGGCGGCGAGCACGGCGATCGCGGTGACGTCCTCGGAGGACACCGTGGAGAGGGAGCCGAAGAGGTACGAGAGCAGGTTGGCGTTGGAGCCGCCGCCGACCTGGATCAGCATGACGCCGCCCGCCATGCCTCCGTAGAAGAGCAGGGCGAGCGCGAGGTCGCCGCGGGTCCGTCCGTACGTCCGGATCAGCTCCATGAGGACCGCGCCGGCGACGGCGACCAGGGTGGCCATCCACACCGGGCTGCTGTTCAGCAGGAAGCCGAGGCCGACACCGGTCATGGCGACATGGCCGATGCCGTCGCCCATCAGGGCCTGGCGGCGCTGGACGAGGAAGATGCCGACGGCGGGCGCGGTGATGCCGACGAGGACGGCCGCGAGGAGCGCCCGCTGCATGAAGGCGGGTTCGAGGAATTCCATGATCAGGTCAGCTTCCTCAGGTCAGCAGACCCGTACGGAGCGGCTCACCGGCCGCGTGCGGATGGACGTGGTCGTGGCCGGGCAGCGCGTGCTGGCCGACGGCCTGCGGCGGAGGGCCGTCGTGGACGACGCAGCCGTCGCGGAGGACCACGGCGCGGTCGATCAGCGGCTCCAGGGGGCCCAGCTCGTGCAGCACGAGCAGGACGCTGGTGCCGCCGGCGACCTGATCGCGCAGCGTGGCGGCGAGGATCTCCTGGCTGGCGAGGTCGACGCCGGCCATCGGCTCGTCCATGATCAGCAGCTCGGGCTCGGAGGCGAGCGCGCGGGCGATCAGGACGCGCTGGTGCTGGCCGCCGGAGAGGGCGCTCACCGAGTCCTTGGCGCGGTCGGCGAGGCCGACGAGCTCGATGGCCCGGTCCACGGCGGCCCGGTCGGCCTTGGTCAGCGGGCCGAACCTGCGGCGGGAGAGCCGGCCGGAGGAGACGACCTCGCGGATCGTGGCGGGCACACCGGAGGCGGCGGTGGTGCGCTGCGGTACGTAACCGACGCGGGCCCAGTCGCGGAACCGCTTCTGCTCGGTGCCGAAGAGCGAGATCGTCCCGCCGGTCAGCGGCACCTGGCCGATGACGGCGCGGACGGCGGTGGACTTGCCGGAGCCGTTGGCGCCGAGCAGCGCGACGACCTCGCCGGGGTTCACGGCGAGGTCGATGCCGCGCAGGACGGGGCGAGAGCCGAGGGTCGCCGTGGCTCCGCGGACGGAGATGACGGGCGCGGTCACGGGTGCCTCCTGCTGTGCGTGGGTCACTTCGCGCCGAGGGCCTTCTTCAGCGCGGCGAGGTTGGACTGCATGACCTCGATGTAGTCATCGCCCTTGGACGCGTCCGTGATTCCCTCCAGCGGGTCCAGGACGTCGGTCTTGAGACCGGTGTCCTGGGCGAGGGTCTTCGCGGTCCTGTCGCTGGCGAGCGTCTCGAAGAAGACGGTGGAGACCTTCTCGTTCTTCGCGATGGACTGGAGGTCCTTGACGCGGGCGGGGCTCGGCTCCGACTCGGGGTCGATGCCGGTGATGCCCTCCTGGTCCAGGCCGTAGCGCTCGGCGAGGTAGCCGAAGGCGGAGTGGGTGGTGATGAAGGTCTTGGTGGTGGTGTTCTTCAGACCGGTCTCGAACGCCGTGTCCAGATCACCGAGCTTCTTCACCAGGGCGTCGGTGTTCTTCTTGTAGTCGGCGGCGTGGTCCGGGTCGGCCTTCTCCAGGGAGGCGCCGACACCCTTGGCGACCTCGGCGTACTTCACCGGGTCGAGCCAGATGTGCGGGTCGGCACCGGCCTCGGACTCGTGGCCGTGCTCGTGACCCTCTTCCCCGTGACCGTGGTCGTCGGCTCCGTGGTCGTGGCCGGCGCCGTGCTTCTCGAGCGTGGTGAGGGTGCTGACGTCGACGGTGTTCTTGACCCCCGCCTGCTTGATCGCGTCGTCGACGGCGGGCTGGACGCCCTTGAGATAGATGATGTAGTCGGCGTCGCCGAGCGCGCCTATCTGCCGCGGCTTGAGCTCCAGGTCGTGCGGCTCGACGCCGGGCGCGGTGAGCGTCTCGACGGAGACGTGCTCGCCGCCTATCTGCTCGGCCAGGTACTGCATGGGATAGAACGACGCCACCACGCTGAGCTTGCCCTCGCCCTTGTCGGCGGCGTCGGACGTTCCGGAGCACGCGGACAGGGTCACGAGCCCGAGGGCGACAGCTCCGGCGACGGCGGTGGAGGGTATGAGGCGACGTACGTTCATGACACTCATTTTCAACAAAGTTGGAAACGGTTGTCAATTGCCCTTCCTGTGTTCCCAGCCACGCCCCGCCGGGCCCGTCCGCCTGCGCGCGGGTGCCGGGCCGATTTGATACGGGGGGTGCGGGCGCCGGTAATCTGAAGCATTCGCACTTCGTCGTCGTAATGAAGAGAGCACCGTGGCCGCCGACAAGATCGACACCATCGTCAGCCTGAGCAAGCGCCGTGGCTTCGTCTACCCGTGCAGTGAGATCTACGGCGGCCAGAAGGCCGCCTGGGACTACGGACCGCTGGGTGTCGAACTCAAGGAGAACATCAAGCGTCAGTGGTGGCGTTACATGGTCACCGCGCGCGAGGACGTCGTCGGCATCGACTCGTCGGTGATCCTGGCCACCGAGGTCTGGGAGGCCTCGGGTCACGTGGCCACCTTCACCGACCCGCTGACCGAGTGCACCTCCTGTCACAAGCGCTACCGCGCCGACCACCTGGAGGAGGCGTACGAGGAGAAGCACGGCCGTCTCCCCGAGAACGGCCTCACCGACCTGAACTGCCCCAACTGCGGCAACAAGGGCACCTTCACCGAGCCCAAGCAGTTCTCCGGTCTGCTCTCCACGCACCTCGGCCCCACCCAGGACTCCGGCTCGGTCGCCTACCTGCGACCCGAGACCGCGCAGGGCATCTTCACCAACTTCGGCCAGGTCCTGCAGACCTCGCGCAAGAAGCCCCCGTTCGGCATCGCGCAGATGGGCAAGTCCTTCCGGAACGAGATCACTCCGGGCAACTTCATCTTCCGCACCCGCGAGTTCGAGCAGATGGAGATGGAGTTCTTCGTCAAGCCGGGCGAGGACGAGCAGTGGCACGAGTACTGGATGGAGCAGCGCTGGAACTGGTACACGGGCCTGGGTCTCCGTGAGGAGAACATGCGCTGGTTCGAGCACCCGCAGGAGAAGCTCTCCCACTACTCGAAGCGCACCGCCGACATCGAGTACCGCTTCCAGTTCGGCGGCAGCGAGTGGGGCGAGCTCGAGGGTGTCGCCAACCGCACCGACTACGACCTGAAGGCGCACTCCAAGGCCTCCGGCAACGACCTGCTCTACTTCGACCAGGACGCGCAGGAGCGCTGGACCCCGTACGTCATCGAGCCCGCCGCCGGCGTCGGCCGCACCATGCTGGCCTTCCTGCTCGACGCGTACAACGAGGACGAGGCCCCGAACGCCAAGGGAGTCATGGAGAAGCGCACCGTGATGCGCCTCGACCCGCGCATCGCGCCGGTCAAGGTCGCCGTCCTGCCGCTCTCCCGTAACCCGCAGCTGTCGCCGAAGGCCAAGGGCCTCGCCGCCGACCTGCGGCAGAACTGGAACATCGAGTTCGACGACGCGGGCGCCATCGGCCGCCGCTACCGCCGCCAGGACGAGATCGGTACGCCGTTCTGTGTCACCGTCGACTTCGACACCCTGGACGACAACGCAGTGACCGTGCGCGAGCGCGACACCATGAAGCAGGAGCGCGTCTCCCTCGACCAGATCCAGGGCTACCTGGGCAGCCGCCTGCTCGGCTGCTGAGTCTGATCGCTTCCACGCGAAAGCCCCCGGTTCCGAGAACGGAACCGGGGGCTTTCCCGTGTGTCGGGGGCTTCCCGTCCGGTCGGGGCCCCGCGCGACTGACGCCTGAGCGACTGCGTCCTGTGCGACGTGAGTCCTATGCGCGCAGTCCGCGCAGCAGCAGCTCCACGACGGCCTCGAACTCCGCGTCGATCGTGGGGCGCTGCCACTCCGCGGCGTAGGCGGGGTCGTGGAAGTGGGCCGTCGCCATGAACAGCGCGCGGGCCGATGCGCCGGGGTCGTCGGCGGTGAACTCGCCGTCGCGGACGCCCTCTTCGACGATCGCGCGGACCTGGTCCACCAGCGCCTCGATGTGGTGGTCGACCACGCCGCTGGCCTCGTCGATCAGTACCCCGTACGTCGCGAACAGCTCGGGGTCGTCGCCCGCCTTGTGCCGCTTGGCCTCGAAGAGGCCGGAGAACCAGGCGCGCAGCTTCTCCGCGGCCGGCCGGTCGGACGCCGCGATCAACTCCGCCAGCGCGACCTCGGCGCGGGAGAGCCAGCGCTCTGTGACCGCCTCACGCAGTGCCGCCTTCGTGCGGAAGTGGCGGTAGACGCTGCCGTGACTGACGCCGAGCACCCGGGCCACGTCCACGACCGTCGCCTTCGCCGGGCCGTAGCGTCGCAGGACCTCCTCGGTGGCTTCGAGGATGCGCTCGGCGGTCAGGGTCTCGGTGGCGGCCATGGAATGACAGTACCTGTCAGCTCGAACCGCTCAGTGCTCGCTGTCCAGGTGGGCCATCTGCGCCTGCGGGTAGCGCTCGCCTGCCGCCGCGCCCACGGGAACGGCCGCCTCGATCGCCGCCAGGTCTGCGGCGTCGAGCGTCACGTCCAGGGCGCCGAGGGCCTCCGAGAGCCGGTCCCGGCGGCGGGCGCCGATCAGCGGCACGATGTCGGCGCCGTGCCGGGGGCCCTGGGCCAGGACCCAGGCGATCGCGGTCTGCGCGACCGTCACGCCCTTGGCCTCGGCGAGGGCGCGCAGCCGGTCCACCAGGTCCAGGTTCCGGTGGAGGTTGTCGCCCTGGAAGCGGGGGGACATCCCGCGGAAGTCGCCCGGGGCGAGCTCGCGGTCACGGGTGAAGTGGCCGCTGATCAGACCGCGCGACAGCACTCCGTACGCCGTGATGCCGATGCCCAGCTCGCGGGCGGTGGGCAGGATCTTCTCCTCGATGCCGCGGGAGATCAGGGAGTACTCGATCTGAAGGTCGGCGATCGGGGCGACGGCCGCCGCCCGGCGCAGGGTGTCCGCGCCGACCTCGGAGAGGCCGATGTGCCGGACGTGCCCGGCCTCGACCAGCTCGGCGATCGCGCCGACGGTCTCCTCGATCGGCACGTCGGGGTCCACCCGGGCGATCCGGTAGGTGTCGATGTGGTCGGTGCCGAGGCGCTGGAGGGAGTACGCCGCGAAGTTCTTCACCGCGGCGGGGCGGCCGTCGTATCCGGTGAAGCCGCCCTCGACCGTGCGCAGGGCGCCGAACTTCACGCTGGTCAGGGCCTTCGCGCGGGCGGCCGCGGGGGCCGTGCGCAGGGCTTCGTTGATCAGCAGCTCGTTGTGCCCCATCCCGTAGAAATCGCCGGTGTCGAGGAGCGTGACCCCGGCGTCCAGGGCGGCATGGATCGTCGCGATCGACTCGGTGCGGTCGCTCTCGCCGTAGAGCGCGGACATGCCCATGCAGCCGAGGCCGACTACGGAGACCTGGGGGCCGGTGGTGCCGAGGGTGCGGGTGGGGAGGGTGCGGGTGGAGGTCATGGGGGTCTCCTCGGGAGGGAGTCGGAGCGCCGGGGGAGCGACGCACGACAACTATGGCATGACGACTGACAGATTTCAATGTTTGTCATTCGTGAGGGTGGTGGGAAGGGAAACGGGGTGACCGGGTGCCCTGGGCGGGGTAGCGTCTACGACATGTCTTCGTTCTTCCAGATTTACGAGTGAGAGCGCGGCGGGCCTCGACGCCCGCCCCGCCGGACGATCCCCTCACCACTTCTCACCAATGGGAGAACCCCATGGCCAAGGGCCGAAACAACCTCCTCGGCGTCGGCGGACAGCGCAAGAAGCTGTCCCGCGGCGACCAGCAGGGCGCCGTTCAGAACAGCAACGCCGACCGCAGGGCCGCGGTCGACCAGAAGCAGGAGCTCCTGAGGAAGATGCGCGAGCGCGCGATGGGTGCCGAAGGTGCCGAGACGGCCGCCGCCGACAGCACGGACGGCCAGGAGTAGCCGCAGCCGGTACGACGACGTGGGGCCCGGTGACCGGGGGTGGACCCGGCCCACCGGCGGGGTGCGCC
>NZ_JBHJTL010000040.1:11698-68548 GCF_042264065.1 Streptomyces sp. NPDC056222
CGCCGCCGACCCCCGGCCGGCCCTGGTTTCGCCCCCGCGGGACCCACGCGGTGGGCCGGGTAACCCTTTCGTGACCCGGGCCCACGTGCGTGTTCCGCCGGCTCGCGACCGGCTCGCGACTAGCTCACGACGCGCGGCAGGCGCAGGCTCAGCAGGATCGTCAGGACCACCGCCGCCAGCTGGACCAGCAGGGTCACGGTCAGCGCCGTGCCCATCGACCCGGAGGCCGCGAGCGACAGGAACAGCGAGCCGAGCGTGGCCACGCCCAGGGCCAGGGCCGACTGCTGGGCGGTCACCATGACGCCGCTGCCCACGCCCGCCCGGTCCGCCGGGACCTCGGAGAGGACGACCCGGAACAGGACCGGCAGCTGCAGGCCCTGCCCGAAGCCCGCCACCGCCATGCCCGGCAGGAGGCTCCAGGCCGACAGGTCCGGCCAGGAGTGCCAGGCCGTCAGGGCGAGCAGACCGATCCCGAGGGCCTGCAGAAGGCCGCCCGCCGTGATGATCCGGGTGCCCCAGCGGCGTACCAGACGCGGTCCCGCGAGCGAGGCCCCGAAGAAGGCCACCGCCATCGGCACCAGCGCCAGACCCGAGACCACCGCTCCCATGCCGAGGCCCTGCTGGAGCGCCACCGCGATCACGAACATGAAGCCGCCGAAGCCGATCGAGAACGGCAGGACCAGCGCCAGGCCCCGGCGCAGCGAGACGAGCCCCAGCAGGCTCGGCGGCACCAGCGGCGTACGGCCCTGCCGATCCGCCCGTAGCTCCACCCGCCAGAACGCCCATGCCGCGAACGGGAAGATCCCGAGGGCGACCCAGGTCCACAGCGGCCAGCCCGAGGCCCTTCCCTCCGTCAGAGGGGCCAGGAGCGTGAGCAGAGCGAGGCCGAGGAGCAGCGTGCCCAGGACGTCCACCGGCGCAGGGCGCTCCGAGCGGGTCTCCGGGACGGTACGGACGGCGAGGAGCAGTCCGGCCACCGCCACCGGCACGTTGACCAGGAAGATCGCCCGCCAGCCGCTGCCCGCGAGGTCGGCCGCGACGAGGATCCCGCCCAGGATCTGGCCGGCGACCATGGCGAGGCCTGCGGTCGCTCCGTACAGGCTCAGAGCCTTCGCACGCCGGGCACCCGTCGTCGAGGAGTGAATGGTCGCGAGGACCTGCGGGAGCATGAGCGCGGCCGAGGCACCCTGTGCCACCCGCGCCCCGACCAGGGTCCAGGCGTCCGGTGCGAGCCCGCACGCCAGCGAGGTCAGCCCGAAGGCCGCCATGCCCACGAGGAAGAGCCTGCGGCGGCCGAACAGGTCCCCGAGCCGCCCGCCCAGGACGAGCAGCACGGCGTAACTGAGCCCGTACCCCGCCACGACCAGCTCCAGCATGGCCGGGCCGGCCGCCAGGTCGTGGTCGATGGTCGGCAGGGCGACGTTGACGATGAAGAAGTCGATCAGCGGCAGCGCGGCGCCGAGGAGCAGGGTGAACAGGCCGAGGGGGCCGAGGGCGGGCGGCGCGTGGTCGACGACAACGCCGGCCCCGCGGGCGGGGGCGGTGGTGGAGGCTGTAGTACTCACGCCATCGAAGGTCCTCCCCTGCTCAGCCTGGTACCAGAGTGTCTTTATCCTGGTACAAGCAGTACCTGGCAATGGGCTGAGCGCCCCGGCACCCTGGGAGCATGACGACCATGGCGATGGAGACGGCGACGACCGGAACGACCGTCGACGTCCGGCGGCACGAGCTCGCGGCGTTCCTGCGCAGCCGCCGGGAGCGCATCACCCCCGAGCAGGTCGGTCTGGTGCGCGGCCGTCGGCGCCGTACCCCCGGGCTGCGCCGCGAGGAGGTCGCGCACCTCTCCGCGGTCGGCGTCACCTGGTACACGTGGCTGGAGCAGGCGCGGGACATCCATGTCTCGCCGCAGGTCCTCGACGCCCTCGCCCGGGCCCTGCTGCTCGACCCGACCGAGCGCACCCACCTCTTCGCCCTCGGCGGCGAGACCGACCCGAACCCCGAGTCGCCCTGCCCGACCGTGACGCCCGCCCTGCGGGCGATGCTGGACCAGCTGGAGCCGCTGCCCGCCTGCGTCCAGAACAGCCGGTACGACATCCTCGCGTACAACCGCACGTACGGCAGGCTGCTCTGCGACCTCGACGCGCTGCCGCGCGAGGACCGCAACTGCATCTGGCTGGCCTTCACCAACGACGAGTGGCGGGCCGCCGTCGCCGAGCTGCCGGACGTCACGCGCTCGATGGCGGGCAAGTTCCGGGCCTCGATGGCCGAGCACCTCGCCGAGCCCGCCTGGAAGGCGATGCTGCAGCGCCTGGAGGCGGCATCGCCGGAGTTCCGGGAGATCTGGGCGCGCCACGAGGTGGTGGCCCAGGGCGGCCGCACCAAGATCATCCGTAACGCCCATGTCGGCGTCCTGCATCTGGAGCACACCAACCTGTGGCTCGGCCCGACCTCCGGGCCGCGGCTTGTGACGTACGTCCCGGTGGACGAGGAGTCCCGGGCGGGCCTCGAACGCCTGCGTGACCTGGGCGGACGATCCGGTGGCCGTACCGCGGAAAGTACGGCTGTCTAACAAACCCGCGAGGTGCGCGACAATGGCTGAATGACCGTGTTCTCCCCCCTCGCCATCGGGCCGCACATCGTGCAGCCGCCGGTGGTGCTCGCGCCGATGGCCGGCATCACCAACGCCCCGTTCCGCACCCTCTGCCGTGAGTACAGCGGCGGCAAGGGCCTGTTCGTGAGCGAGATGATCACGACGCGGGCGCTGGTCGAGCGCAACGAGAAGACCATGCAGCTCATCCGCTTCGACGAGAGCGAGAAGCCGCGGTCGATCCAGCTCTACGGCGTCGACCCCGTCACCGTCGGCAAGGCCGTGCGGATGATCGCGGACGAGGACCTGGCCGACCACATCGACCTGAACTTCGGCTGCCCGGTCCCCAAGGTCACCCGCAAGGGCGGCGGCTCGGCCCTGCCGTACAAGCGGCCGCTGCTGCGCGCGATCCTGAACGAGGCCGTGTCCAACGCGGGCGACCTGCCGGTCACGATGAAGATGCGCAAGGGCATCGACGACGACCACATCACCTTCCTGGACGCGGGCCGTATCGCGGTCGAGGAGGGTGTCACGGCGATCGCGCTGCACGGCAGGACGGCGGCGCAGCACTACGGCGGCACGGCGGACTGGGACGCCATCGCGCGGCTCAAGGAGCATGTGCCGGAGATCCCGGTGCTCGGCAACGGCGACATCTGGTCCGCCGACGACGCGCTGCGGATGATGCGCGAGACCGGCTGCGACGGAGTGGTCGTGGGACGGGGCTGCCTGGGGCGGCCGTGGCTCTTCGGCGACCTGGTGGCGGGCTTCGAGGGCACGGGCGCGTACGCCCAGCCGGGGCTGCGCGAGGTCGCGGACGCGATGGTGCGGCACGCGCGGCTGCTCGGCGAGTGGCTCGGGGACGAGTCCCGCGGTGTCATCGACTTCCGCAAGCACGTGGCCTGGTACCTGAAGGGCTTCTCGGTCGGTTCCGAGATGCGCAAGAAGCTGGCGATCACCTCGTCCCTGGACGAACTGAGCGCTCAGTTGAGCGAGCTGGATCTGGACCAGCCGTGGCCGGTGGGCGCGGACGGCCCGCGGGGCCGCACGTCGGGCAACAACCGGGTGGTGCTGCCGGACGGCTGGCTGAAGGACCCGTACGACTGTGCGGGCATCAGCGAGGAGGCCGAGCTGGACACGTCCGGAGGGTGAAGTTCCGGGGATCCGGCCCTGTCCGGAGGGTGACCGAGGACGTCCGGATCGTGGGAAAAACGACGCTCGTACGGAGTGATTCGCGCCACCCTTGATAGGGGTGGTGCTCAGATGAGCGAATTACGAGGCGTTGCACTTCTGGAGGGGTGGCACTGGGTGCCACCCCATCTGCGTTCAAGAGTTGAACGCAGATGCTCGGTAAGGAGCTCATGTGAGCGCATTGGCTCTGCTTTGAGTCAAGTGGGCTTCGACGTTTGAAAGCGGAAGCTACTAGTCGGTTACTTTCGATGTGCTGGCGGACGGGTGGTTAAGACCACGTGACCGGTAGGCGTACCTCCCCAGGAGCCTTCGATCTGGGTATGTTCCTCGCCGTCAGGGCAGCCACCGAGTCCTCGAGGAGTCGAGACACGTGTCGGAAAACAAAGATCAGAAGTTCGTGTACGACTTCACCGAGGGCAACAGGGACCTGAAGGACCTGCTCGGTGGCAAGGGTGCGAACCTCGCCGAGATGACCAACCTCGGCCTCCCGGTTCCCCCCGGCTTCACGATCACCACCGAGGCGTGCAAGGTCTACCTCGACAGCGGCTCCGAGCCGGTCGAGCTCCGTGACGAGGTCAGCGCGCACCTCGACACCCTCGAGCAGCAGATGGGCAAGAAGCTCGGCCAGGCCGACGACCCGCTGCTCGTCTCCGTCCGCTCCGGTGCCAAGTTCTCCATGCCGGGCATGATGGACACGGTCCTGAACATCGGTCTCTCCGACAAGTCCGTCGAGGGCCTCACCGCCCAGGCCGGTGACGAGCGCTTCGCCTGGGACTCGTACCGCCGCCTGATCCAGATGTTCGGCAAGACCGTCCTCGGCGTCGACGGCGAGCTCTTCGAGGAGGCTCTCGACGAGGCCAAGGCCGCCAAGAAGGTCACCGTCGACACCGACCTCGACGCCGCCGACCTGAAGAAGCTGGTCAAGCAGTTCAAGAAGATCGTGAAGGCCGAGGCCGGCCGCGACTTCCCGCAGGACCCGCGCGAGCAGATGGACCTCGCCATCGAGGCGGTCTTCAACTCCTGGAACACCGACCGCGCGAAGCTGTACCGCCGCCAGGAGCGCATCCCCGGCGACCTCGGCACCGCGGTCAACGTCTGCTCCATGGTGTTCGGCAACCTCGGCCCGGACTCCGGCACCGGTGTCGCCTTCACCCGCGACCCCGCCTCCGGCCACCAGGGCGTCTACGGCGACTACCTGCAGAACGCGCAGGGCGAGGACGTCGTCGCCGGTATCCGCAACACCGTGCCGCTCGCCGAGCTCGAGTCGATCGACAAGAAGTCGTACGACCAGCTGATGCAGATCATGGAGACGCTGGAGACCCACTACAAGGATCTCTGCGACATCGAGTTCACCATCGAGCGCGGCCAGCTGTGGATGCTGCAGACCCGCGTCGGCAAGCGCACCGCCGGTGCCGCCTTCCGGATCGCCACGCAGCTCGTGGACCAGGGCCTGATCGACGAGGCCGAGGCGCTCCAGCGCGTCAACGGCGCGCAGCTCGCGCAGCTGATGTTCCCCAAGTTCGACGAGGACGCCAAGGTCGAGCAGGTCGGCCGCGGAATCGCCGCCTCCCCGGGTGCGGCCGTCGGCAAGGCCGTCTTCGACTCGTACACGGCCGTCAAGTGGTCGCGCTCCGGCGAGAAGGTCATCCTGATCCGCCGTGAGACCAACCCGGACGACCTGGACGGCATGATCGCCGCCGAGGGCATCCTGACCTCGCGCGGCGGCAAGACCTCGCACGCCGCCGTCGTCGCCCGCGGCATGGGCAAGACCTGTGTCTGTGGCGCCGAGGAGCTCGAGGTCGACACCAAGCGCCGCCGGATGACCACCGCCTCCGGTGTGGTCGTCGAGGAGGGCGACGTCGTCTCCATCGACGGCTCCACCGGCAAGGTGTACCTCGGTGAGGTACCCGTCGTACCGTCCCCGGTCGTCGAGTACTTCGAGGGCCGGATGCACGCCGGTGCCGACGACGCCGACGAGCTGGTCCAGGCCGTCCACCGGATCATGGCCTACGCGGACCGCGTCCGCCGGCTGCGCGTCCGCGCCAACGCCGACAACGCCGAGGACGCGCTCCGCGCCCGCCGCTTCGGCGCCCAGGGCATCGGCCTGTGCCGCACCGAGCACATGTTCCTCGGCGAGCGTCGCGAGATGGTCGAGAAGCTGATCCTCGCGGACACCGACGAGGAGCGCACGGAGGCCCTGGAGGTCCTGCTCCCGCAGCAGAAGCAGGACTTCGTCGAGCTCTTCGAGGCCATGGACGGTCTGCCCGTCACGGTCCGTCTGCTCGACCCGCCGCTCCACGAGTTCCTGCCCGACATCACCGAGCTGTCGGTGCGCGTCGCCCTCGCCGAGGCCCGCAAGGACCCGAACGAGAACGACCTGCGTCTGCTCCAGGCCGTGCACCGGCTGCACGAGCAGAACCCGATGCTGGGTCTGCGCGGTGTCCGGCTCGGCCTGGTCATCCCCGGCCTGTTCACCATGCAGGTCCGCGCGATCGCCGAGGCCGCTGCCCAGCGCATCGACGCCAAGGGTGACCCGCGCGCCGAGATCATGATCCCGCTCGTCGGCACCGTCCAGGAGCTGGAGATCGTCCGCGACGAGGCCGAGCAGGTCATCGCCGAGGTCCAGGCCAAGACCGGCGTGGAGCTGAAGCTCGCGCTCGGCACCATGATCGAGCTGCCGCGCGCCGCCGTGACCGCCGGTCAGATCGCCGAGGCCGCCGAATTCTTCTCCTTCGGCACCAACGACCTCACCCAGACGGTGTGGGGCTTCTCCCGGGACGACGTGGAGGCCAGCTTCTTCACCGCGTACCTGGAGAAGGGCATCTTCGGAGTCTCGCCGTTCGAGACCATCGACAAGGACGGTGTCGGCGCGCTGGTCCGCAGCGCTGTCGAGTCCGGCCGCGCCACCCGCCCCGACATCAAGCTCGGTGTCTGCGGCGAGCACGGCGGCGACCCGGAGTCGGTGCACTTCTTCCACGAGGTCGGTCTCGACTACGTCTCCTGCTCGCCGTTCCGGATCCCGGTGGCGCGTCTGGAGGCCGGTCGCGCGGCCGCCGAGTCGAAGGGCTCGGACAGCCGCTGACCCCACCGAGGGGCGCCCACTGACCGGGCGTTCAGTAGCAAAGACCACCGGAACCGCCGCTCGTCCCCGACCCTCAAACCGATGGGCGGCGGTTCCGGTCAGCAGGAGAGACGGGCGGACACCTTGTGCGGAGGTGTCCGCCCCGTCGTATTTCGTCCGCCCCGGGGCCGCGCCGCGATGTTCGGCAAATGTGAGTTCATGTTCAATCGAGGCCGGTTGAATTATTGGGCGTTGAACTTTCCGCTTTGAACTTTCCTCGATTGGTCCCGCAAAGAACGGGACGGGCGCGGCCTCCGGATCCCCACCCGGTGACCGCGCCCATTACCCATGTCGGGCAGGTGAGCCGCAACCCTCGCCGACCGCCGCCGGACGCGTGAAGCCCCCCACGGTCTTCGCCACGCCACCTCGGTCCTGAAGGTTTCCTGCCCGACCCGCACAGCTTTTCGGTTCACCCCCGTTCGCCGCGATGCTTTTCAAGTGTGGCTGAAACACCCTGGTAACGTCCTGTGATGGCGTGCATACTCATCGACGGGGGTGGTTGCGAGTGCACAGGTGGGGGTTCAATGCTGCGGATTCATTTCACCGCAAACGACTTGGCCGGCGTCCGGATGGCCGCCCGGCCCGATGTTCTGTGGGAATCGATTCTCAGTTTTCACCGTTTAAGAGACCGGCGCGGGTCGGTCGTCTACGGAGAATGGCGCTCTGACACCCGCACACGCCTCAACGGGGAGACGCGGCTCCTCGCCGCCCTCGTTCCCAGTCGCGGATACTTCCCCGACTTCCTGACCCCGTCCCAGGGCGTTCACGGCCTCGACGAGGGCCTCCAGGCGATCCGTGCGACCTCCCAGACCCGGCTCAGGCGCGAGCTGTCCATGTTGGGCGTCGACCGGGTCGGCGGGCGGACCGTGCCCCACTCGCTGCGCGCCCTCGCCGAGGGCGGCGACGAACCGTTCAGCCGGCTCATCGGGGCGCTGCGCGGCTACCACCGGGCCGCGATCGAGCCTTACTGGCCCCACATCCGCGCCCGGGTCGAGGCCGACCGGGCGGTGCGCGGCCGCGCCCTGCTCGACGGCGGCGCGGACGAACTCCTCGCCTCGCTGCCGCCGATGCTCCGCTGGCGCGCGCCCGTCCTGGAGGCGGACTATCCCGTCGAGCGGGATCTGTATCTCGACGGCAGGGGCCTGCTGCTCCAGCCCTCGTACTTCTGCCGCGGCACTCCGGTCGTCCTCCGAGACCCCTCGCTGCCGCCGGTGCTCGTCTACCCGACGACCCACTGCGAGGCGCCGACCGTACGGGAGCCGGGCGGGTCCTCCCTGGCCAAGCTGGTCGGCAACACCCGCTCCGCGGTCCTGCACGCCATCGGGGACGGGGGGACCACCAGCGAACTGGCCCGCAGGGCGGGGGTGTCGCTCGCCTCCGCCAGCCAGCACGCGGGCGTCCTGCGGGAGGCCGGTCTCGTGGCCACCCTGCGGCACGGCAACGCGGTCCTGCACACGCTCACGCCGTTGGGCGCCGCCCTGCTCGGCGGCGCCCAAGGAGTCGCGGGTCCCTCACGGGCCCCCGCCGAACGTGTCTATGCGCGGAACGGACCCGTCACCTCGTAGGTGATGCCGCCCGAGGAGCTGCCGCTCGTGCCGCGCTGGCTGGAGAAGTAGAGCCGGCTGCCGTCGGGGGAGAAGGCCGGTCCGCAGATCTCGGAGCTGGACTGGCCGGTGATCCGCAGGAACGGGGCGACGACGTCGTCCGGGGTGATGATGCAGATCTCCATGTTGCCGCCGTCCTCGGCGATGAACAGGTCGCCGGAGGAGGAACCGGTGACGTTGTCCACGCCGGTCAGCGGGGCGCCGCCGCCGACCACGAGCGAGTCGTCGTAGGCAAGCTCGTAGGTGCTGTTCGCCAGGTTGAGCTGCCAGAGGCGGTTGTCGCCCTTGGTGGTGAACCAGACGGTGTCGTTGGCGTAGTGGCAGCCCTCGCCGCCGTTGAACTTCTTCGAGCCGGACACCTGGCTGCGGGTGGCCGTCGGGGAGCCGTCCGGGTCCGGGACGTTCTGCCAGGTGAAGGAGCCGGAGGTGCCGGTTCCGGCCACCATCACCTGGAGCGTGCCGGAGGAGAGGTTGCCCCAGGTCGTCGGGATGAAGCGGTAGAAGCAGCCGCTGGTCTCGTCCTCGGTCAGGTAGATCACCTGGCGGACGGGGTCCGCGGCGGCGGCCTCGTGCTTGAAGCGGCCCATCGCGTCGCGGCGTACCGCCGCGTTCACGCCGTACGGGTCGGCCTCGTAGACGTAGCCGAGGCTGACCTCCTCACAGGAGAGCCAGGTGTTCCACGGAGTCTTGCCACCCGCGCAGTTCTGCCGGGTGTTGGACAGGATGCGGTACGCGCCGGTGATGGCACCGGTCGAGCCGAACCTGACCGCGCTCGCGCCGCCGCTCGGGTTGATCTCCGAGTTGGAGACGTAGATCCAGCCCGATCCGTTGGCGTAGCAGGCGCCGCCGTCGGGGGCGTTGTGCCAGGTGTACGAGGTCCCGGAGACCGTCTGTCCCGACCGGGCGATGACCCGGCTGCTGAATCCGCTCGGCAGCAGGATGCCGTTGGCGTCGGCCGCGCCGAGGGCTCCGTAGGGGCCGGCGCCGGGCTGGGCGGGCGCCGCGTAGGCGGCCCCGCGCATCAAGGTGCCGCCGAAGGCGGCGGCCGACGTGCCGATGACCGCTCCGCGCAGGAAACTGCGTCGCTCCACGTCTCACTCCAGAGTGGGTGGTGGTGACCGCCCCGCCGCACCGGTCGGCGGCGGGGTCGCGCGCTTTGGGAACCTAGGAGTACGGAGTTGGTTCGGAGTTGACGGTGCAGCAACAGCCGATGAAGGGGAAGCGTCGGTCCGAATCTGGGCGGGGTTCGCAAGGGTCGTCGTGGCGACCGTCAGCACGGCCGACCAGCCGACCGCCGCCACGGGCGTCACGCCGGCCGCCGCCACGGGCATCACGCCGCCACCGGCATCACGCCGGCCTTCGTCACCGTCGGGAGAGCCTCAGGTGACGGACCCCGGGTCTTCCAGCAGGGTCTTGAGCTCGGCGAGCCGTTCCCGCCAGAACTCCTTGTAGGCCGCCACCGCGTCCGCGTCCGGGAGCTTGGTGTGGCCGAGCCCGATCCGGGTCTTCGCGTCGCCCTTCGGCGTCAGATAGACCTCGATCCGGCTCGTCCCGCCGTCCCAGTCGGCGGTGAGGGACTTGCCCGGCCGGTGTGTGCGTACCTCCAGCTCGCCGTCCGGGAGCCAGCGGCGGCGCAGGGCCTCGTCGGCGAAGGCGGCCGTGCAGCGGTCGGCGGGCGCGTTCACCGTCCTGCTCGCGCTCACCTGCCAGTCGCCCGTGGAGGACTGGCCGACCTCGCGCAGCCCCCGCTCCTGCTCGTAGCCGACGGTGATCGACTGGGCGTGCCAGCCGCTCACCCCCTCGGCCTCCACCAGATGGCGGGCGATCTCGGTGTGCCCGCGCTCCGTCGCGCCCCGGGCGTCGAGCAGGGCGAACCAGTCGGCCCAGCCCCTGCCGGTCGCAGCGGCGAGGGCCTCGTCGGAGAGCTTCTCGGTGATCTTCCTGGCTGCGGGACTCACGGTTCGACGTTAGCGTGAGCCGGGAGGGGGCGCCCCCGAAGGCCTCCGAGGCTCCGGAGGCCTTCGAAAGATCTTCGAAAAAAGATCGCCGGACAGCGATGAGTTCCGCTCGGCCCCTCCGTCTTAACTCTCGAAAGCGACACCACGGAGCGCCGACGCAGCGAACGGCGCTGACGAACCCCAGGAGAGAGTGACCCACCATGACGCAGATGATCTTCGTGAACCTGCCCGTGAAGGACCTCGAGACCACGAAGGCCTTCTGGACCAAGCTCGGCTACTCCTTCAACCCGCAGTTCAGCGACGAGAACACCGGGTGTCTGGTCATCAGCGACACCATCTTCGCGATGCTGCTGACCGAGCCCAAGTTCAAGGAGTTCACCGCGCCCGGCAAGCAGGTCTCCGACGCGACGAAGACGACCGAGGTGCTGATCACGCTGAGCGCCGAGAGCCGCGAGGCGGTCGACGAGCTGGCGGACGGAGCCCTCGCCGCCGGCGGATCGGCGGCGAAGGACCCGCTGGACCACGGCTTCATGTACGGGCGCTCCTTCGCGGACCCGGACGGCCACCACTGGGAGGTCTTCTGGATGGACCCGGCGGCCGTCCAGGGCTGATGCCCCGCGGGTGTCAGGCCGAGACGCCGCCGTCGATCACCAGGTCGGTGCCGACCACCGAGCCGGCGTCCTCCGAGGCGAGGTACAGCACCGCTGCCGCCACCTCGGAGGCCGCCGAGATACGGCCGAGCGGCGACTCGTCCTTCATCCGCACCTCCCGCTCGGCCTCGGTCTCACCGGGGCGCAGCGACATGGTCGACTCCGCGGCACCCGGGCTGACGGCGTTGATCCGTACGCCCTCGGCGATGTGGTCGAGGGCGGCGGCACGGGTCAGCGCGGAGACCGCCGCCTTGGAGACCTGGTAGCCGAAGACGCCCGGGATACGGACGTGCGGGCCGAGGTTGGACGAGATGTTGACGATCGCGCCGCCGCCGTTGGCGCGCATATGGGCGACCTCGGCCTGGAGCGAGTGCAGGACGCCGGTGACATTGGTGTCGAGCAGCGCCTGCCAGTCCTCCAGCGGGAAGTCGGCGGCCGAGGCACCGCCCCGGAAGATGCCGGCGTTGTTCACCGCGACGTCGAGAGCGCCGAAGAGCTCGACCGTCCTGCGGACGAGGTGACGGACGTCCTCCGCCCGGGCCACATCGGCCGTGACGGCGGCCGCGGTGCCGCCGGCGGCCTCGATCAGGGACACCGTCTCGTCGAGGGTCGCCGTGCTGCGGCCCGAGACGACGACCTTCGCGCCCTCGGCGGCGAAGGCGAGCGCGATGGCCCGGCCGAGCCCGGTGCCGGCGCCGGTGACGAGGACGGTCTTGTTCGTGAAGCGTGCGGACATGACGATGACAACTCCTTGTGAGAGAAACGAACTTCGTTATGTGGTGCGAGTGGTCAGGGCGGCCACGGCGGCCAGTGCGGCGAAGCCGACGGCCGTCGCGGCGAGCGACGAGGCGTCGCTCCCGAGGGTGAGCAGGACGGCGAAGAGGACGGTCGGGCCGAGCTCCATCGCCGTGTTGAGGACGCCGCCCGCGAGCCCCGCGCGGTGCGGCGGTACGCCGTCGGTGGCCAGGACCGCGGCCCCCGCGAACGAGGCGGCGGCGCCGGCCGGGAGCAGGAGCAGACCGGGCAGCAGGCCGTAGACGTACGGGACGGTGGGGTCGAGCCCCGTCGCCGCGAGGAGCCCGAGCCCGCAGGCTCCCGTCGCGAGTCCGGCGGCGGTGACCCGGCCGGGGCCGTACCGCCCGATCAGCGGACCCGTGAGTCGTCCCGTGACGAGCAGGGCGGCGGCGAAGGGGACGAAGGCGGCCGAGGTGAGCAGCGCGGAGTGGCCGCGCTCCTGCTGGAGACCGAGCGAGAGCAGGACGAAGACGGTGGCCGTGCCCGCTGCGGTGAGCGCGATCGCGGCGAGGCCGATGCCGCGGCGGCGGTCGCGCAGGAAGTCCGGCGGCAGCAGCGGGTCCCGGGCCTGCCGCTCGACGGCCACGAAGGCGGCGAGGAGAGCGAGTCCGGTGAGCAGCGGGGCCAGGACGGCCGCCGAGCTCCAGGGGTGGGCGTCGGTGCGGACGAGCCCGTAACTGCCCAGCGTGATACCGGCGGTGGCGAGCAGCGCACCGGGCAGGTCGAGCGTACGGCCGGGGCCGGCCGGGGTGCGGGGGAGGAGCCTGGGCCCGAGGGCGAGGGCGAGGACGGTCACGAGGACCGGCACGGCGAAGGCCCAACGCCAGTCGGTCAGGGCGGAGACGACTCCGGAGAGCAGATTGCCCGCGGTCGCGCCGAGGACGGAGAGGCCGCCCCAGGTCGCCATCGCCCGGCCGTGAGCGGCGGGTTCGGGGAACAGCGCGCGCAGCACCGCCATCGCGGCGGGCGCGACGAGGGCCGCGCCGACGCCCTGCGCGAAGCGGGCCGCGAGGAGAGCCTCGTAGCCGGGGGCGAGCGGGGCGAGGGCGGAGGCGACGCCGAACACGGCCAGGCCGAGGGGAAGGGCGCGGCTGCCGCCGTACCGGTCGGCGAGCCGTCCCCCGAAGAGCAGCAGCCCGGCGAAGGTCAGCCCGTAGGCGGCGCTGAGCAGGATCAACTCGGCTCGTTCGAGAGCGAATTCGGTGCCGATACGGGGTAGGGGCACGGCGATCGACGCGAGCGTGAAGATGAGCGTCACCTGCACGGATCCGAGCAGGACGAAGCCCGTGGACGGAGCGGCCGGCCCGGCGCCCCCGCCGGGCCGGCCGGCCCGGACCTGCGGCCCCGCGTCGGTGTGTCCCGCCCGGGATCCGGTCGTTGGTCCGCCCTCCGCCTTCGCCTCCGTCGGTGGGCGGAGAGCTCCCCGGTTCGTCGCCTCCGACATGACCCCCCTCTTTCTTGACCGTACGTTCCATTATCAAGGCCCAAGAAAAGGGCGCCATCGGGCGCCCTTTTCGAAGGGTCTCTCAGTCCAGCAGCGACAACGCCTGCTCCGCCGCGTCGCGGACCCTGGCCGGGTCGCTCGACGCCTTGCCGACCAGTCGGATGCCCTGCATCAGGACGAGCAGCATCCGGGCCAGCGCCTGCGGATCGCGGTCCGCGGGCAACTCGCCCTGCGCGCCGGCCCGGACCAGCGAGGCGTGCAGCAGGGTCTCGATCTGTTCCCAGCTCAGCTCCACCCGTCGGGCCACGGCTCCGTCGTGCGGCCCCAGTTCGGCCGCCGAGTTGGTGATGAAGCAGCCGCTCAGGCGGACCTCGTCCGTCCCCGCCTCGTCGGCGAAGCGACGGACCAGGGCCCGGACGGGTGGCAGTGCGGGCCCCGGCGCGGACAGCTCCTCCGTCATGAGCGGGTCCTTCGTCCGGAGGTAGCGGTCCATCGCCTTCATGTACAGATCGTGCTTGTTGCCGAAGGTGGCATAGATGCTGGCGCGGCCGATCCCGAGGTGCTCGACGAGGTCCGACATCGTCGTCGCCTCGTAGCCGCGCTGCCAGAACAGCTCGAGCGCTGCCTGCAGCGCGGCCTCCGGATCGAACTCCTTGGTCCTGGCCACGCCCCCACCGTAGATCTATCTGGAACGTGCGGTCAAGTAAGGCCGACGGGCCTCACCGACGCGATCAGACCGCGTGGAGCGCGCCCTCGTGGACCCGGACCGGATACACCTCCACCGTGACCTCCTCGTCGTCCAGGCAGCGGCCCGTCTCCAGGTCGAAGCGCTGCTTCAGGAGCGGCGAGGCCACGAACGGCCGACCGTTCGCCGACCCGAGGAGCCCCCGAGACAGCACCTGCGCCCCGGTGAACGGATCGCGGTTGTCGATCGCGTACGCGCGCCCCGACCGGTCCTTGAACAGCGCCACCTGCCGGCCGTCGGGCAGCAGCGCGGCCACGCCCCGGCCCGGCGTCAGGCGGGACTCCTCGCAGACCGGCATCCAGGCGTCGGGGGACGGGGACAGTTCGAGCTTCATGGCTTCAGACCCTTTCCAGGCGGGTTCCGATGGTGAGGACGGTCAGGTCCGGCTTGATCTGGTCGCGCTCGGGCACGAACTTCACCGACGGGTCCGGCGCGTCCGGCGCGTTCACGAACGACACGAAGCGGCGCAGCCGGTCCGGGTCGTCCAGGGTCTGTGCCCACTCGTCCTGGTAGTCCTCGACATGGGCCGCCATCAGCGCCTCCAGCTCGTCGCAGAGCCCCAGCGAGTCGTGCACGACCACGTCCTTGAGGTGCTCCAGGCCGCCCTCCAGCCGCTCCAGCCAGGTCGAGGTGCGCTCCAGGCGGTCGGCGGTACGGATGTAGAACATCAGGAACCGGTCGATCAGCCGCACCAGTTCGGCGTCCGACAGATCCTGGGCGAGCAGGTCCGCGTGGCGCGGGGTCGCGCCGCCGTTGCCGCCCACGTACAGGTTCCAGCCGCTCGCCGTCGCGATGACGCCGAAGTCCTTCGACTGTGCCTCCGCGCACTCGCGGGCGCAGCCGGAGACCGCCGACTTGAGCTTGTGCGGGGAGCGCAGACCCCGGTAGCGCAGCTCCAGCTGGATCGCCATCTTCACCGAGTCCTGCACGCCGTAGCGGCACCAGGTCTGCCCCACGCAGGACTTCACGGTGCGCAGCGACTTGCCGTACGCGTGCCCCGACTCGAAGCCCGCGTCCACGAGACGGGTCCAGATCGCCGGCAGCTGCTCGACGCGGGCGCCGAACATGTCGATCCGCTGACCGCCCGTGATCTTGGTGTAGAGGCCGAAGTCCCGGGCCACCTCGCCGATCACGATCAGCTTGTCCGGGGTGATCTCACCGCCGGGGATGCGCGGCACGACCGAGTACGAGCCGTTGCGCTGCAGGTTCGCGAGGAAGTGGTCGTTGGTGTCCTGGAGGGAGGCCTGCTCGCCGTCCAGGATGTAGCCGCCCGCCCCGATCGTCGGCGCGAGGCTCGCGAGGATCGAACCGACCGTCGGCTTGCAGATCTCGCAGCCCTCGCCGCCGCGCGCCTCGGGACGCCCGTGCGAGTCGAGCAGCGCGGCGAAGGACGTCAGCCGAAGCGTGCGGGTGATCTCGTACAGCTCGCTGCGGGTGTACGAGAAGCAGGCGCAGAGCCCCTTGTCCTTCGGCTCCGGCAGCAGCTGTCCGATGAGCTTCACGCAACTGCCGCAGCCCGTACCGGCCTTGGTGCACTTCTTCACCTCGGGCAGCGTCTCGCACTGGCTGATCGCGTGCTTGGTGACGTTGTGGCACGAGCAGATGACGGCGTCGTCGGGGAGCGCGGACGGGCCCAGCGCCACCGGTGCGCCCGCGCCCGCCGGCAGGACCAGCTGCTCGGGGGAGACCGGCGGGACGGAGCCGGTGAGCGGCCGCAGCATCCCGTACGAGTCGGCGTCACCTACCAGGACACCGCCGAGCAGCCTGCCCTCGCCGTCGATGACGAGCTTCTTGTAGACCCCGGAGCGGGAGTCGGAGTAGACGACGTCGAGGCAGCCCTCGGCGGTGCCGTGCGCGTCACCGAAGGAGGCCACGTCGACGCCCAGCAGCTTCAGCTTGGTCGACATGTCGGCCCCGGTGAAGCCGTCCACGGACTCGTCGGCGATCGTCGCCGCGGCCGTCAGCGCCATCTCGTAGCCCGGGGCGACCAGGCCGTACACCCGGCCGTCGGAGGCCAGCGCGCACTCGCCGATCGCGTACACGGCGGGGTCGGACGTCTTGCACAGCTCGTCCACCGCGATACCGCCGCGCTCGCCGACCGTCAGACCGCAGTCGCGTGCCAGCTGGTCGCGGGGCCGTACGCCCGCCGAGAACACCACCATGTCCGTGGCCAGTTCGGAGCCGTCGGACAGACGCATCCCGGTGACCGCGCCGTTCTCGGTCACGACCTCCTGGGTTCCGGTGCCCGTGTGGACGCTCAGCCCCATCTGCTCGATCGTGCGCAGCAGCGCGGCGCCACCGCCCTCGTCGACCTGCACCGGCATCAGCCGGGGTGCGAACTCCACGATGTGCGTGTCGAGTCCGAGCCCCTTGAGCGCGCCCGCCGCCTCCAGGCCGAGCAGTCCGCCGCCGACGACCGCACCGGTCGTCGCCGTCCTGGCGTACTCCTCGATGGCCAGCAGGTCCTCGATGGTCCGGTAGACGAAACAGCCGCGGGCGTCCTTGCCGGGGACGGGCGGCACGAAGGGGTACGAGCCGGTGGCCAGGACGAGCGTGTCGTACGCGATGACCTGCCCCGAGCGGGCGGTGACCGTACGGGCCTCACGGTCGATCGACTCGGCCGGGTCGCCGACGTACAGCTCGATGCCGTGCTTCGCCATGAAGCCGTCCTCGACCATCGAGAGATCGTCGGGGGTCCGGCCCTTGAAGTACGAGGTCAGCTGGACCCGGTCGTAGGCGGGGCGCGGCTCCTCGCAGAGCACCACGACGCGGGCGCGCTCGGTGACGCCACGGTCCGCCAGCGCCTCCAGGAAACGCTGGCCGACCATGCCGTGGCCGACCAGGACGACAGTGGGGGTGTGCACGGGCGTGGTCGACATCTCAGGAGCCTCCGTCATGGGTGAGCAGGTGAAGCAGGGGAGCGGGCGGAAGGGCCTCGTCGCCCTCCCAGGCCCGGGCGAGCGCCCCGACCGCGGCGAGATCGCCGAGCAGCACGCCACCGACGAGGCGGTCGCCGCGGACGACGACCTTGCGGTAGGCGCGCCGGGTGGCGTCGGTCAGCTGCACGACGTCGTCGCCGGGCAGCGGGGTGGCCTCGCCGAACGCGGCCAGGTCGAGGGCGTCGGGTCCGCCGAGCGTGAGGCGGGTCAGGGCGCGGGTGCCGGTGTAGGCGGGCCGGGACGTCGCCTCCGGCGCGGCCGCATCCGGCGGGGTCGCGGCGGCCTCGAAGGCGGGCGTCTCCGACAGGAGAAGGTCCGCCAGCGCGTCCGCCTGTTCCAGGGCCGGGCCGGCCAGGCCGTAGACGCGGCCGTCGTGTTCGGCGCAGTCTCCGATGGCGTGGATGTACGGGTCGGAGGTCCGCAGCTCGTCGTCGACGACGATGCCCCTGCGGACGTCCAGACCGGCGTCCCGGGCGAGCCCGACACGCGGCCGGACCCCGCACGCGAGCACCACGACCTGGGCGTCGAGCACGAAGCCGTCGGCGAGCTCCACGGCCGTGACCGCGCCGTCCGCCTGGCGCAGGCCGCTGACCCGGCACTCGGTGTGCACCTCGACGCCGAGGGACTCCACGTGCTCCCGGAGCAGCTCCGAGGCCTGCGCGTCGAGCTGGCGCTCCATGAGCCGCTCGCCCTGCTGGGTGAGGACGACCTCGGCGCCGAGCGCCGCCAGCGCGCGGGCCGCGGAGACTCCGAGCAGTCCGCCGCCGATGACGACCGCGCGGACCCCGGGCCGGACGAGCCCCCGCAGCTCCAGGCAGTCGTCGAGCGTGCGGAACGGGTGGACGCCCGACGGCAGCCGCGAGCCGCGCAGTCCGCGCAGCGGCGGCAGCACGGGGTTGGAGCCGGTCGCCAGGACCAGCCGGTCGTAGCCGACCGTCGTCCCGTCCTCGCACTCCACGGTCCTGGCGACCCGGTCGATGCGCACCGCCCGCACCCCGCGCCGCACCGGCTCCTGCGGAGCGGGCAGCGCGATCACCTCCGGCGCGTACCGTCCGGCGAGGACGTCCGCGAGCAGCACCCTGTTGTACGGTGCGTGCGGCTCTTCGCCGAGGAGGGTGACCGGCAGGCGCTGGGCGAGCCGGACGCCCGCCGTTCCGCCTCCGACCACCACGATCCGTGTACTCATGTCTCGAAGAGTGCGGGGCGGGTGTTACCCGTCGGCATCCCGTTTGTTTCCCCTGCGGAACGCTGATCTCAGACCTGCGGGGTTCGCACTGTGAGGCGGACGGGTGTGAGGCTTAACCAGTGGTCAGAGTCTCCTCAAGGGGACCTTAAGGATCGCGGGGGAGTGGCTGACCTGGGGTTCTCGTATACGGGCGGACCCTAGTGTGCGGGTGTGACGACCGAGGTCAGTGAACCCCTCTTCGACGTGCGCGCGGCGGCGCGTCCGTTCCCGCGCACCCCCGTGGCCGCGCCCGCGCCCCGCCTCGCCCCGGATCGGCTGCGCAACGCCGTCGTCGGCGGAGCCGGGGCCGTCGCCCTGCTCTGGGGGCTCCAGGCCGAGGCGTCCGCGCGTCTGGACGCCGTCTTCGCGACCGGCGCGCATCTCACCGGGCTGCTCGCCGGCTACGGCGTCCTCGTCATGCTGTTCCTGATGGCCCGCGTCCCCGCCGTCGAGCACGGCGTCGGCGCCGACCGGCTCGCCCGCTGGCACGCCCTCGGCGGCCGGTACGTCCTCGGCCTCGTCGGTGCCCACGCGCTCCTCGCCCTCTGCGGGTACGCCGTGCACACCCGTACCGACCTGGTCACCGCCACCCTCGGGCTGCTCTCCTACCCGGCGCTCGCCGCGGCCACCGCCGGCACCGCGCTCCTCGTCGCCGTCGGTGTCACCTCCGCCCGGGCCGCCCGGCGGCGGCTGCGGCACGAGACCTGGCGGGCGGTCCATCTGCTCAGCCACCTCGCCGCCGCCCTCGGCTTCGTGCACCAGCTCGCGGGCCCCGACCTCGCCGGGAGCCTGCCGGCCGTCTGGGCCTGGTCGATGGCGCACGCCACTGTCGCCGTCCTCCTCGTCTGGTACCGGATCGTCGTCCCCGTCCGGCAGGCCCTGCGCCACACCCTGCGGGTGACCGAGGTACGCGACGAGGGCCCGGACGTCGTCTCGGTGACCATTCGCGGCACCGGGCTGGAGCGGCTGTGCGCCGAACCGGGCCAGTTCTTCCGCTGGCGGTTCCTGACCCGCAGGCTCTGGCGGACCGCGCTGCCCTTCTCCCTCTCCGCCCCTGTCCACGACGACACCCTGCGCATCACCGTCAAGGCGCTCGGCGACCACACCCGCCGGATCCGGCGGCTGCGCCCCGGCACCAGGGTCCTTGCCACCGGCCCGTTCGGCGCGCTCACCGCGCACCGCCGTACGCGCCGCAAGGTGCTGCTGCTCGCCGGGGGCGTGGGCATCACCCCGATGCGGGCGCTCTTCGAGACCCTGCCCGGCGGGCCCGGCGACGTGACGCTGCTGTACCGCGCCTCCGACGCGGAAGGGCTCGTCCTGCGCGAGGAACTGGAGCGGATCGCCCGCCGACGGCAGGCCGCCCTCCACTACCTCCTCGGCCCCTCCGACGCCTCCTTCGACCCCCTCGCCCCACAGGCGCTGCGCAACCTCGTGCCCGACCTCGCCGCCCATGACGTCTATCTGTGCGGCCCGCCCGCGATGTCCCGTGCCGCCACCGACGCACTCGTCCGGGCCGGGGTCCCCGTCCGCCGCATCCACTCCGAGGACTTCAGCCATGGCTAAGCACCGCGCCCCGCGTGCCCGGGCCACCGCCCGCGCCACCGTCCACCCGACCGACCGCGCCCGTCGGCGGCTCGCCGCCGGACTGCTCACCGTCGGCGCGCTCGCCGCGACGTTCCTGACGGCCGCCGTGGAACCGGCCGCCCCGCCCGCGCCGGACCGGGCTCCGACCGGCACAACCTCAGACGTAGCTCAAGACTCCAGGGATTGATGGACGGCACACGCATCTTCTCCCTAGGCTCGCGACCATGCCTGACATCTCCCTGACCACCGTCGTCCTGCTCTGTATCGCCGCACTCGTGGCCGGCTGGATCGACGCCGTGGTCGGCGGGGGAGGGCTCCTCCTGCTGCCCGCGCTGCTGCTCGGGCTCCCGCAGACCGGCGCCGCGCAGATCCTCGGCACCAACAAGGCCGTCGCGATCGTGGGCACGACCGGGGCCGCCGTCACCTACGTACGCAAGGCCCCGGTGCAGGTGAAGACGGCGGTACGGATCGGGCTCGCGGCCCTCGCCGGCTCCATGGGCGGCGCGTTCTTCGCGGCCGGGATCAGCAGCGATGTCCTGCGCCCGGTGATCATGGTGGTGCTGGTCGGCGTGGCCGCGTTCGTGATGCTGCGGCCGTCCTTCGGGACCCAGGGGGAGGACAGGGCGCCCGTGACGCGGGCCCGGATCGTCACCGCGATCGTGCTCGTCGGCGGCGGCATCGGTTTCTACGACGGGCTGTTCGGGCCGGGCACCGGCACCTTCCTGGTCCTCGCGCTCACCGCCGTGCTCCATCTCGACCTGGTGACCGCCTCCGCCACCGCCAAGATCGTCAATGTCTGCACCAACGCGGGCGCGCTCGCGATGTTCGCCTACCAGGGCAGCGTGTTGTGGCAGCTGGCCGCCGTCATGGCCGTCTTCAACCTGGCCGGCGGCATGATCGGGGCGCGGATGGCGCTGAGCAAGGGCTCGGAGTTCGTCCGCGGGGTGCTGCTGTTCGTCGTGTTCTCGCTGGTCGCGAAGCTCGCCTTCGACCAGTGGAGCTGACGGCGGCCGATCAGCGCACACCGATGAGGTGGGCGAAGGCCACCACGTTCCCCTGGTAGCCGGACTTCTTGGTGAACCCGCCGCCGCAGGTGATCACCCGCAGTTCGGCCCGGTCCTTCTCCCCGTAGACCCGCTCGTCCGGGAAGTCCTTGTTCTCGTACACCTCGACGGCGTCGATCGTGAACACGGCGGTACGGCCGTCCTGCCGGTCGACCTCGATCCTGTTGCCCTTCTTGAGCGCGCCGAGCGCGTAGAAGACGGCCGGGCCCCGCGCGTTGTCGACATGGCCGGCGACGATCGACGTGCCCTCGGCGCCTGGCGTGGTGCCGTCCTCGTACCATCCGGCCAGATTGCGGTCGCTCGCCGGCGGCACATCGAGCGCGCCGTCCGGGCTCAGCCCCAGCCCGGTCATGGGCGCGTCGACGTCGATCTCGGGGATGCGCAGCCGGACGGGGGTGGAGGGCGGCAGCGGGTCGGCGGCGGCGTCGGTGTGCGCGTTCGGCCCGGCGGCGAACGCCTCGGCGGCCGACGGGACCGGCGGGGTGACGTTCTCCGAGCCGTTGTGGACGAGCCAGATGCCGACGCAAGCGGCGATTGCCACGCCCCAGCCCTTGGTCCTGCTGCTCACGGTCTGCCCTCTCGGGGTGGTGCTGGGGTGGTGCGGGAGGGGGATGTGGCCCTGCCCCCGCCGGCCCTCGTAGGGGCGCGCGGCGGGGGCAGGGCACGGGCGGTACGTCCAGGGAGCCCGGGCAGGAGGCCCGGGAGCAATCCCTAGTCGTCCTGCGCGCCGCTCGCCCGGCGGCGCAGGAGCCAGGTACCGCCGACGGCAGCCGCGGCCAGCACCGCCGCGCCCGCCGTGATCTGGGCGGTGTCGGGGCCGATACTGCCGCCGACACCGGTCTGGACATGGCCGCTCGGGCTCTTGTGCTTGACGACGAGCTCGCCGCGAGCGGTCTTGCCGTTGTCGCACGCGACGCTGATGCCGAACGTGCCGGCCTTGGCGTGGTGCGGAACCGTGAACTGACCGACCACGACCTCCTTGTGCGTGCTCGGATTCAGCTGGAACTCGCCCGCGCCGAGCGAGTTCGCGTCCCCGACGCCGTGCCCGTGCGAACCGCAGGCGAGGGTGTTGACGGTGATGGTGGTGCCGGGGGTCGCGGAGGACGGATAGACCTCCAGGGCCTCGTGGTCCCCTGCGTACGCCGCCGGTGCGGCGAAGGCACCGATCGCGGCGACCGTCAGCGCGGTACCGGTGAGCAGACGGGCAGTGGTGCGCATGGGTCCTCCGGGGCGCGCGAGCGGACGTGCCGGGGAGGTCTCCCGAGAGGGACTTCCCGGGACCTACCTCCTAGGACCGAGATAAGGGCCGCGACGCGCCGCGCGCCTGTTGATGGAGGGTCAGAATTACGCCGTCCGGTACGGTGTGTCACCTTGCCCGGCCAGTGTTTACGCAGGTCAGGAGGGGTTACGAGGAGTGAGGTGGCGGCCCGTGTCGAACGGGTGACGCCGTGGGGACCGCGCCCGGAGATCGAGCCCCCGGGGAGAGGCTCCCCGCACGGAGACCGCGCCCGGAGATCGAGCCCCTCGGGGAGAGGCTCCCCGCACGGAGGCCTCCGTCGCCGCGACGGTCAGACGATCAGCCCCTCGATCGCCGCGCGGGCCCACTCCTGCGCCCCCACCGTCGCACCGGCGGCGACCCCGCTCGCGACGGGGACCAGCGCCCCTCTGAGCGTGGCGAGCGCGCGGCGCACCCTGCCCGCCTCGGGTTCCGGCTGGGTGATCACCTCCAGGACCTCTCCGGCCGCGGCCTCGGCGTCCTCGCGGTCCTGCTCGGCGAGGCCGGCTTCGGGCAGCTGCCGGAGCAGCTCGGCGACCCGCGCGGCGAGCGCCTCGTAGCCCGCGGCGACCTCGCCGTTGACCTGCTGGTTCTGGGTGACCGTCCCGTTGTTCCAGGCGAACTGGTTGTGGGAGGCAGGGCCGTTGAACACCGGCCCGTCGTAGTGGTGATCGTTCCGTGGCTGGTTCATGGTGTGGGACCGTCCTCCGGCGTCTGGTTCTGGGTGACGTTGTCGTTGCTCCACGCGAACTGGGAGTTGATGACCGGTCCGGTGATGACAGGGCCGTGGTTGTTGACGACCGCCGGGGTCTGCTCCTCGGTGCGGATGGTCCCGCGGACGACCGGTAGCGACGTGCGCAGTCCGACCAGTTCGACGCGGCCGTTGTGCATGACGGCGGGCCCCTCCGTCCCGTTCACGGCGCAGTCCACCAGTCGGCCGGCGCTCCTGTCGGCGAAGGCGGCGCCGGCGCTCGCGCAGTCGGTGAACTCGGAGGCCGTGACGTCCAGGTAGCCGGACTCGCTCCCGGTGAGCCCGGTCCCCTCTGATCCGGTCACGGTGAGGTTCCGCGCGAGGAGTTTCGCCTTGCCGAACACCACCGCCCCGCCGACGCTCACTGCCCTGACGTCGCAGTCGTACAGGAGCAGTTGGGCCTCGTCGGCGGCGGCGAAGCCGACCGCGCCGCGCTCCGCCACCGTCTTCCTGAGTGTGACCCTGGACTGGCCGAGCGCGGTCACCGCGGTCTCGATGTCGCGGAACACCGTGTCGGTGAGGTCGGCCGTCGTGCCACCGTCCCCCTTGGTGTCCAGGCCCAGTGTGCAGCGGTCCACCCGGACGTCCGTGAACACGCCACCGGATCCGTTCCAGACGCGCAGCGCGGAGTTCGGCAGATCCTCGACCCGAATGCCGGTGAAACGGCCCCGGCCGCCCTCCGTCACGGCGATGCCGACGTTGCCTCCCGAGATATGGCAGTCGCGGACCTCCGGCGTGCCGCCGTTTGCCGAGAAGACCGCGACGTTGCCCGCGCGGACGATGTGACAGCCCTCGAACGTGCCACGGGCCGATGTCTGGACGTTGATGCCGCTGTCGTGGCAGTCGGCGAGCGTACAGCCGCGCACCACCGGGTTCGCGCCGCTCGCCGCCGCGATGCCGTGCCGCGCGTCGGTGACGCGCGTCCGGTCCACGGAGCCCCGGGACTGCTCGACGAACATGATCCCCTCGGCGTGCACGGCGGTGATCGCGCAGTCGGCCACGGTGAGTTCCGCCCGGGTGTCGGCGGTGAGGGCCGCGTTCCCGGTGCCGGTCAGTTCGCAGCCGGTGACCTCGGCCCGGGCGTCGCAGACGCGCACTCCGTGGATCCGGCTGCCCTCGATCCGGCTGCCCCGGACGGCGACCCGGGCGCCCTCGATCACGGCGATCGCGTTGTCGGCGGCGTCGGTGAACCGGCACCGCTCGATCAGTCCGGCCGACGCGGTGAAGAGCGTGCGGCCGTGCAGGAGGACGCTGTCCCGCAGGGTGACGTGGGTGTTCGGCCGCGCGTGCGTGCCGACGCCGCCCGGCGTGCGGACCTCCGCGCGGTCGAGGGTGAGGGTGCCGGCCAGGCAGGTGACGGTGTCGGCCTCGGTGTCGCGGCCGGTCAGTACGAGACCGTCGACCTGCACCGAGCCGGAGGTCTCCAGCACGGTCCCGCGCAGCAGGCTCACCACTACGGACCCCGGGCCGTCGATCGCGACCAGCCGGACCTCGCCCCGGACGACGAGGCTCTCCTCGTAGGTCCCGGGGGCGATCTCGATCAGCGCTGCCCGGCCCCGGGCGGCGGCGGCCCGCAGAGCGGACGTGATGTCGGGGTGGGCGCGGCGACCGCCGTGTGGCGAGACGACATACCTCGCGACCATCTCCGGACCCCCATGTCGCCCACCTGCACCGTCGATCTTACCCGGAGGGGGCACCGAACACCCTCTGGAAAAGCTCGTGTTGCCTGTTCCGGGGCGTCCGGGCCCGCTACAGCCGGTCCCAGGGCACCGATGCGTACGCCTCGTACACCCGCCCCATCAACTCCTCGTCCACCGCGAAGTCCACGGCGTCGATTCGCTCGACCGGCGAGATGCCCCGGGAGTTCGTCACGAAGGCCGCGCGGAAGCCCGCGAGGTCGTCCCGGGTCACCCGGCGCCGTACCGATTCCAGGCGGGACTCCAGCAGGGTCATCGTGACGCCGTGCAGGCAGGGGGCCGACGGCCAGACCAGTGACGTGCCGTCCCAGAAGGCGATGTTGGTGACCGCGCCCTCGGCGATCTCGCCGTCCGGGGAGGTCAGCAGCGCCTCGTGGAAGCCCTCGCGCCGCACCGCCTCCCCGTAGTACGTCTGGCCGAAGCCGCCGACATGCTTGATGTGGGGCGCCGGACGCCCGTACACGACGGACTTCAGGCGCTGCGGGGTCGGAACGTGGTGGTACGGATCCGCCAGGGTCACCGTGGTCCGGGTGCCTCCGGCGAGGTCCGGGTGGACGTACACCCGCGCCGCCGCGTCCCGCCGGCCCGCCGATTCCAGCGCGCCGCGCAGCAGCGTCCGTACGCGCTCCCCGTCCACGCCCTCGTCGAACAGCTCCCGGCCGGCACGGTCGAGGCGGGCCAGATGCAGGTCGAGGCCCTGCACCCGCCCGTCGCGCACCTGGGCGGCGGTGAAGTGGCCGTAGCCGGTCAGCAGGCTCGCGAGGACCTTCGGGTCGGTGGCGGGGGAGCCGTCGATCTCGATGTGCGGGGCAGGCGTCGTCATGCCCTCACCGTATGCGGAGAGACATACGGAAAATCGACGCTTGACCTCAACCAAGCTTGAGGTACCAAGATCCTCGACATGGACATCACGAACTCCGCGAACTCCGCGAACTCCGTCGTTTCCGTCAACTCCGCCCAGGTCGCGCCGCTCAAGCTCGCCGTCATCATCGCCAGCGACCGCGAGGGCCGCTTCGCCCCCGTGGTCGCCAACTGGTTCCTCGGCCGGACCGTCGAGCGCGACGACTTCACCGTCGACGTCGTCGACCTCGCCGAGGTCGGCCTGCCGACCTCCCTCTCGTACAACCCCGACCCCGCCGTCCGCGCCGAACTGGCCAAGGTCTCCCCGGTCCTCGCCGCCGCCGACGCCTTCGTCGTCCTCACCCCCGAGTACAACCACTCCTTCCCCGCCGCCCTGAAGTCCCTCATCGACTGGCACGGCTCCGAATGGCACGCCAAGCCCGTCGGCTTCGTCTCGTACGGAGGGATGTCCGGCGGACTGCGCGCCGTCGAGCAATTGCGGCAGGTCTACGCCGAGATGCACGCCGTGACCGTCCGCGACACGGTCTCCTTCCACAACGCCCACGGCCACTTCGACGAGGACGGGCGCCACAAGGACCCCACCCGCCCCGATGCCGCCGCCAAGTCGATGCTCGACCAGATCGCCTGGTGGGCGCACGCACTCCGCAACGCCAAGTCCACCCGTCCGTACGCGGCTTGAGGAGCGAAGGGAACCATGCTGTTCCGACTCGTCGCCGGCCGGCTGCGGCCCTACCGGCGCACCCTGGCCCTGGTCGTCATCCTCCAACTCGTCCAGTCCCTCGCCTCCCTCACCCTGCCCACCCTCAACGCCGACGTCATCGACAACGGAGTCCTGCGCGGCGACACCGCCCACGTCCTGTCCGGCGGCGGACTGATGGCCGCCGTCACCCTCCTCCAGGCCGCCGCGGCGGCCGCCGCCGTCTACTTCGGCGCGAAGATCGCCATGGGGGTGGCGCGTGACCTGCGCGCCGTCGCCTTCCGGCGCGTCCAGGACTTCTCCGCCCGCGAGATGAGCCGCTTCGGCACCGCCTCCCTCATCACCCGCACCACCAACGACGTCCAGCAGGTCCAGACGTTCGCCGTGCTCGTCCTGACGATGCTGGTCGCCGCGCCCCTGATGTGCGTCGGAGGCATCGTCATGGCCCTCGACCAGGACGTCCCCCTCGCCCTCCTCCTGCTGCTCTTCGTGCCGCTCATGGCCGGGGCCGTCGGTGCCGTCGTGCTGCGGATGCGGCCGCTGTTCCGCGGGATGCAGGAGCGCGTCGACCGGGTCAACCGCGTGATGCGGGAACAGATCACCGGCATCCGGGTCGTCCGGGCCTTCGTCCGCGACCGGCACGAGCAGCGGAGGTTCGGCGCCGCCAACGACGAACTGCGCGAGGTCGGCCTGCGGGTGGGCGGGCTCCAGTCCGTGATGTTCCCGATCGTGCTGATCGTCTGGGAGCTCGCGACCGTCGCCATCATCTGGGCCGGCGCCCACCGGATCGAGTCCGGCGCCCTGCAGGCCGGTTCGCTGATCGCGTTCCTCGGCTATCTGCTCCAGATCATGATGTCGGTGATGATGGTCCTCTTCCTGATGATGCACATGCCGCGCGCCGAGGTCAGCGCCGAACGCATCCAGGAGATCCTCGCCACCGAACCGTCCGTCACCCCGCCCGCCGCGCCCGTCCGAGAACTGCGCGAGGCGGGACGGCTGGAGATCCGCGACGCCGACTTCAGCTACCCCGGCGCCGAGGAACCCGTCCTCCGCTCGGTGAGCCTCACCGCCCGCCCCGGCCGCACCACCGCCGTCATCGGCTCCACCGGCAGCGGCAAGACCACCCTCCTCGGGCTCGTCCCACGCCTCTTCGACGCGACCGGCGGCGAGGTCGAGGTCGGCGGAGTAGACGTCCGCGACATGGACCGCACCCTGCTCGCCCGTACCGTCGGACTCGTCCCGCAGAAGCCGTACCTCTTCTCCGGCACGGTCGCGACCAATCTGCGGTACGGAAAGCCCGAGGCGACCGACGACGAGCTGTGGCACGCCCTGGAGATCGCCCAGGCCGCCGACTTCGTACGGAACCTCCCCGAGGGACTGGACGCGCCGGTCGCCCAGGGCGGCGCCAACCTCTCCGGCGGCCAGCGCCAACGCCTCGCCATCGCCCGGGTCCTCGTCGCCCGCCCCCGGGTCTACCTCTTCGACGACTCGTTCTCCGCGCTCGACTACAGGACCGATGCCCTGCTGAGAGAAGCCCTCGCCCGAGAGACCTCCGACGCGACCGTCGTCATCGTCGCCCAGCGCGTCTCCACCATCCGCGGCGCCGACCGGATCGTCGTCCTCGACCAGGGCCGGGTCGTCGGCAGCGGCACCCACGAGGAACTCATGCGGGACAACGCCACCTACCGGGAGATCGTCCTCTCCCAGATCACCGAGGAGGAAGCAGCGTGAGCGCCCCTCAGCGCCGTGGCCCCGCCGTTCAGCAGCGCGGTCCCGGCATCGCCACCCCGTCCCTCGAGCGGTCCCTGGACTTCCGCTCCTCCGGCCTGCGCCTGCTGCGCACCATGGCCCCCGAACGTCCGCGGCTGCTCGCCGTGTTCGCCGCAGCGGCGATCGGCGTCACGCTCGCCGTCCTCAGCCCGATGATCCTCGGCCGCGCCACCGACCTCGTCATCTCCGGCGCCGCGAGCCCGGCCGGTGTCGACTTCCGGGCCGTCGCCGGCGTCCTCGCCGTCGCCCTCGCCCTGGTCGTCGTCTCCGCCGGACTCAACTGGCTCCAGCAGCGGCTCGCCACGACCGTCGTCCAGCGGGCCGGCCACCGGCTGCGCGAGGAGGCGCAGCACAAGCTCGCCCGGCTGCCGCTCCCGTACTTCGACCGGCAGCCGCGCGGCGAGGTCCTCAGCCGCACCACGAACGACATCGACAACATCACCCAGACCCTCCAGCAGGCCTTCAGCCAGATGGTCCGGGCGCTGCTCACGCTCGTGGGCGTGCTGGTGATGATGTTCTGGATCTCCCCGCTGCTCGCCCTGGTCGCGCTGGCGACCGTCCCCGTCGCTCTGCTCGTGGCCGCCCGCATCGGCAAGCGCGCCCAGCCGCAGTTCGTCAAGCAGTGGGCCGTCACCGGGCGCCTCAACAGCCATGTGGAGGAGATGTTCACCGGCCACGCCGAGGTCGTCGCCTTCGGGCGGCGCGACGAGGCGGTGGCACGCTTCGACGAGCTCGGCGAGGAGCTGTACGCGGCGAGCTTCCGCGCCCAGTTCATGTCCGGCTTCATCCAGCCGGCCCTCACCTTCGTCGGCAACGTCAACTACGTCCTGATCGCCGTGGTCGGCGGCCTGCGGGTGGCGAGCGGGACGCTGACCGTCGGCGACGTCCAGGCGTTCATCCAGTACTCGTACGAGTTCAACGGCCCGATCACCCAGGTCGCGGCCATGGCCAATCTGCTCCAGTCCGGAGTCGCCTCCGCCGAGCGGGTCTTCGACCTCCTCGACGCGGAGGAGGAGTCCCCGACGGCCGCCGGAGCGCGACGCCCCGAGAGGGTGACCGGCCGGGTCTCCTTCGAGGAGGTGGCGTTCCGCTACGAGCCGGAGAAGCCGCTCGTCGAGAACCTGTCGCTGACGGTGGAGCCCGGCCAGACGGTCGCGATCGTCGGCCCGACCGGCGCGGGCAAGACGACGCTGGTGAACCTGCTGATGCGGTTCTACGAGGTGACGGGCGGCCGGATCACCCTCGACGGCGTGGACATCTCGGCGATGTCCCGGGAGGACCTGCGGTCCGGGATCGGCATGGTCCTCCAGGACACCTGGCTCTTCGGAGGCACGATCGCCGACAACATCGCCTACGGAGCAGGCGGCAAGGTCAGCCGCGAGCGGATCGTCGAGGCCGCCATGGCCGCGCACGCCGACCGGTTCATCCGCACCCTGCCCGACGGCTACGACACCGTCATCGACGACGAGGGCTCGGGCGTCAGCGCCGGCGAGAAGCAGCTGATCACCATCGCGCGGGCGTTCCTGTCCGACCCGGTGATCCTGGTTCTCGACGAGGCGACCAGCTCGGTCGACACCCGCACCGAGGTCCTCATCCAGCGGGCCATGTCCTCCCTCCGGGAAGGCCGCACCTCCTTCGTCATCGCGCACCGGCTCTCCACCGTCAGGGACGCGGACGTGATCCTCGTGATGGAGGACGGCGGGATCGCCGAGCAGGGCACGCACGAGGAGCTGCTGGCGGCGGGCGGTGCCTACGCCCGGTTGTACGCGGCCCAGTTCGCCGCGGCGGCCTGAGTACGGTGAGGGGGTGACCCTCGCACTGACCGTACTCACCACCACCGACAGCGCCGCCAAGGCACAGGAGCTCGCGCGCGGGGCGGTCGAGGCCCGCCTCGCCGCCTGCGCGCAGATCTCCGGGCCCGTCACCTCCGTCTACCACTGGCGGCAGGCGATCGAGACCGAGGAGGAGTGGCAGGTCCTCTTCAAGACGACCGAGGCCCGCTACGAGGCCCTGGAGGCCCACCTGCTGGCCGTGCACGACTACGACACCCCGGAGATCGTCGCCACGGCGGTGATCCGCGCGTCGGCCGCGTACCTGGAGTGGATCGAGGCCGAGACGACGGCGGTGCCCGCGGAATGACCGAGCTGCCGTTCTTCGTCTACGGCACGCTGCGGCCGGGCGAGTACAACCACGACCGCTTCCTCCTCGGCCGCACGGCGGCGGAGGAACCGGCCCGGCTCTCCGGGGCGTTGCTGTACGACGGGCCCGGCTATCCGTACGCCGTACCGGGAGAGGGCCTGATCGCGGGCGACCTGGTGACCGCCGCACCCGGGGAGTACGGCGCACTGCTCGCCGCTCTCGACCAGGTGGAGGGCGGGGCCGGGTACGAGCGGGCGGAGCGCCCGGTCGTACGGCTCCGGGACGGGGAGGCCGTCCGCGCCTGGGTCTACTTCGCGACGCCCGGCACCCCGTACGGCCCGCTCATCGGGGGCGGGGACTGGCGGGCTCGAGGCGGACCGCGCACACCTTGAACTCCGGCATCCGGGAGACGGGGTCGAGGGCGGGGTTGGTGAGGGTGTTCGCCCGGCCCTCGCCGGGCCAGTGGAAGGGCATGAAGACGGTGTCCGGCCGGATGGCGGTGGTGACCCGCGCGGGGGCCACCGACCGGCCGCGCCGTGAGACCACGGCGACCCGCTCGCCGTCGGCCACCCCGAGCCGCTCCGCGAGCCGCGGATGCAACTCGACGAAGGCGCCGGGCGCGGCCGCGTTCAGCTCGTCGACCCGCCGGGTCTGCGCCCCGGACTGGTACTGCGCGACGACCCGTCCGGTGGTGAGCACGATCGGGTACTCGGCGTCCGTCTCCTCCGCGGCGGCCCGATGCACGACCGGCACGAACCGCGCCCGCCCGTCGCCGGTCGCGAACCGGTCGAGGAAGAGCCGCGGGGTACCGGGGTGGGGCCGGGCCTCGGTCGTCGGGACGGCGGCTTCCGGCGCGCCGTCGGTCGCGGCTTCCGTCGTGGGGCCGCCTGCCGGGCCGGCATCCGCCGTCGGCTCCGGCTCCTCCGGGCAGGGCCAGAAGACGCCGTTCTCCTCGCGGATGCGGCGGTAGCTGATGCCGGAGTAGTCCGCCGGGCCGCCGGCCGAGGCGCGGCGGAGTTCGTCGAAGACCTCCTCCGGGTCCGTGGGGAAGCCCTTCTCCCAGCCGAGCAGACCGGCCAGCGCGTGCAGCACCTCCAGGTCGGTGCGGACCCCCTCCGGCGGGGTCAGGGCCCGCTCCCGGAGCAGCACACGGCCCTCCAGGTTCGTCGTGGTCCCGGTCTCCTCCGCCCACTGGGTCACCGGCAGCACCACGTCCGCCAGTTCCGCCGTCTCCGACAGGACGACGTCCGCGACGGCCAGGAAGTCCAGCGAGCGGATCCGCTCCTCGATGTGCGCGGCGCGCGGCGCCGAGACGACGGGGTTGGAGCCCATGAGGAGCAGGGACTTCACCTCGCCGCCCAGCGCGTCGAGAAGTTCGTACGCGCTGCGGCCCGGGCCCGGCAGCGACTCCGGGGCCACCCCCCACACCTTGGCCACATGCGCCCGCGCCGCCGGGTCGTCGAGCTTGCGGTAGCCGGGGAGCTGGTCGGCCTTCTGGCCGTGCTCCCGGCCGCCCTGGCCGTTGCCCTGGCCGGTGAGGCAGCCGTAGCCGGAGAGCGGCCGCCCGGCCTTCCCGGTCGCGAGGCAGAGGTTGATCCACGCGCCGACCGTGTCCGTCCCCTTCGACTGCTGCTCCGGGCCCCGCGCGGTGAGCACCATCCCGGTCTCCGCGTCGCAGAACATCCGCATCGCGTCCCGCAGCAGCGGCACGGGCACACCGGTGATCCGCTCGACCAGCTCGGGCCAGTGCGCCATCGCCCCGGCCCGGGCCGCCTCCCATCCCTCCGTACGCTCCCGGACGAACTCCTCGTCGACCCGCCCCTCGGCGACGACCAGGTGCAGCAGCCCGAGGGCGAGCGCGAGGTCGGTGCCCGGGCGGGGCGCGATGTGGAGGTCGGCCTGCTCGGCGGTACGGGTGCGGCGGGGGTCGACGACGATGAGCTTGCCGCCGTTCTCCTTGAGCTCGGTGAGGTAGCGCAGCGCCGGCGGCATCGTCTCGGCGAGGTTGGAGCCGACGAGGATCACACACCCGGTGCGGGGGATGTCCTCCAGCGGGAACGGAAGCCCCCGGTCGAGCCCGAAAGCCCGCTGGTGCGCGGCCGCGGCCGACGACATGCAGAAGCGGCCGTTGTAGTCGATCTGCGAGGTGGCCAGGACGAGCCGGGCGAACTTGCCGAGCGTGTACGCCTTCTCGTTGGTGAGGCCGCCGCCGCCGAAGACCCCCACGGCATCGGGTCCGTGGTCGGCGCGGGTCCGGCGCAGCCCATCGGCGACGGCGGCGAGAGCCTCCTCCCAGGTGGCCGGCACCAGGGCACCCGTGTCAGGGCATCGGACCAGGGGCCCGGTCAGCCTGACCTGGGAGGAGAGTACGGCCGGGGCTGTGCGGCCCTTGCCGCACAGCGCGCCCCGGTTGACGGGGAAGTCGGTCCGCTCCACCACCTCGACGGAGGCGCCCTTCGGGCTCAGTGACATGCCGCACTGGAGCGCGCAGTAGGGGCAGTGCGTGGGGGTGGTGACAGCCTCGTACATGCGGAAATCATGAGACGGGCGTGTTACGGGAGGCAGCGCGCCGGATTACGAGTCGTGCGCGTTCTGCTCCCTCGGGTACCGCGACCTAGGTGAGGGCTCGGGGGCGCCTGGTGGATCAGCCCCTGGTCCACCAGGCGCCGTCTAGCGCGCCGACGCGAGCGCCTCCGTCACGCCTTCCTCGCGCTCTCCGAGGAAGTGCGGGTCCGGTCGCAGGGCCGCGTCCACGGCCGCCTTGCCGGCGGCGACCAGCTCCCGGACGCCGCCGTAGTAGAAGACGGAGTCGTGCGGTTCGACGACCTTCACGCCGTACGACTCGATCCCGGCCGCCCGGCAGAGTGCCACGGCCCGCTTGATGTGGAAGTCCTGGGTGACGAGGACGGCCCGGTCGACGCCGAAGATCTTCTTCGCGCGGACGCAGGAGTCCCAGGTGTCGAAGCCCGCGTAGTCGCTGACGATCCGGCCGTCCGGCACCCCGCGCTCGGTGAGGTACGCGCGCATCGCGTCCGGCTCGTCGTACTCCACGCGGCTGTTGTCGCCGGTGACGAGGACGACCTTGACCTTGCCGGCGCGGTACAGCTCGGCGGCGGTGTCGAGGCGGTGGGCGAGGTACGGGGTGGGGCGGCCCTTCCAGAGGCCGGCGCCGAAGACGACGGCGACGTCCTGGGCGGGCACCTCGGCCGTGGTCCGCAGCCGGCTGTCGGCGACGGCGTGCGTCCAGGTGGCGGGCGCGAGGGCGAGGACCGCGCCCAGCATGACGGCCTGGACGGTACGGCGGCGGGCGCGGGTGGTGCGCGGCAGCGGTATCAGCCGCCTCAGCCGGGCGGCCGCCGCCCGGGCCGGTACACGTACGCCTCGCATGGAACCTCCGTCGATCTTGCCTGCCTCGTCACCCCTTTCGACGCGAATCGGCGCCGTTCGGTTCGTTCCCGCCGTGTTCGTTCCTGCCGTACAGCACGGCGGCGAGGGCGATGCCGAGCAGGGCGCCGAGGAGCTGCGCCCCGATGAATCCGGGCAGCGAGGCGGGGGCGATGCCGGTGAAGGAGTCGGAGAAGGCGCGGCCGACCGTGCCCGCCGGGTTGGCGAACGAGCCCGAGGAGGTGAACCAGATCGCCGCCAGGAGGTATCCGCCGACGACGACCGGGGCGAGCGCGGAACGGCCGATGCGGCGCAGCCCCTGGACGAGCAGGACGAGCCCGGCGGTGGCGACGGTCTCGCCGAGCAGCAGATGGGTGTCGGAGCGGACCTGGGTGGACCAGGTGCCGGGCGTCCGCCCGAACATGGCCTCGGCGAGCAGCGCGCCCGCGACGGCGCCGGCGAGTTGGGCGGCGAGGTAGACGGCGACCTCGCGGACGTCGGGGGCGTCCTCCTCGCCCCGCCGGGCCCACCACTCGGAGAGAGTGACGACCGGGTTGAGATGGCCGCCGGAGAGCGGGCCGAGGAGGGCGATGAGCAGGCCGAGCCCGAGGGCGGAGGCGAGCGAGTTGGCCAGCAGGCGCACCCCGACGTCCTGGCTGAGCGCGGCCGCCTGGATGCCCGACCCGACGACGACGGCCATCAGCGCGGCGGTGCCGACGAGTTCGGCGACGGCTCTTCGGGGGAGCCCGGGGAGAGGAGAGGGAATCATTCGCATGGTGGAAAAGATATTCCGCTAGATAAAAGAATGAGGGAGTGAGGGGGAGAACCGTACGATCCGCGCATGATCATGAAAGCCGTCCGCAACAACGCCGAGTGGTGCGAGGCCATGTGCCGCGCCCACGACCGGCCCGGGGCCTTCGGCCCGCGCGCCTGGACGAACACCCGCCGGACCCCGCTCTACTACCCGGACGCGGTGACGCTGACCGCCGACTCGTCCGTACGGGACGTCCTCGACGGCATCGACCGGAACGCCCCCGGAGCCTCCGTCAAGGACAGCTTCGCGCGCCTGGATCTGGCCGGTGAGGGCTTCCGGCTCCTCTTCGACGCGCAGTGGATCCACCGGCCCGGCCGGCTGCCCGCCCCCACCGTCGACGCCTCGGCGGACACGGACTGGCGGCAGGTCCGCACTCCGGAGGAGCTGGCAGCCTGGGCGACGGCCTGGAGCGGCGGGGACGCGGACGAGTCCGCGCTGTTCCGCCCCGAGCTCCTCGCCGACCCGGCGACGAAGGTCGTCGCGGGGTACGGCGCCGACGGCGGGATCGTCGGCGGCGCGGTGCTCAGCGACAGCGGCCCGGTGACCGGAGTCTCCAACCTGTTCACCGCCGACGGTCTCGATCCGACCGTGACCTGGGCGGGCTGTCTGACGCTGGTGGACGACGGCACCCCCGTCGTCGGCTACGAGTCCGGTGACGACCTGGCACCCGCCCTCGCTCTCGGCTTCGAGGAGATCGGGACGCTGCAGGTCTGGCTCGACACCGGCGCCTGACAACGCGGGTGGGCGGACGGTGAGCCCATGGAAAACGATCGTGACCCCCACGCAACGGGGAGGCAACGCGCCGGGGTCAGGATCGGTTCATGACGGAGCCGGACACCACGTTCGACAGCACCGCCGAGCTGCTCGGCCGCATCACCGCGCAGCTCGGCGACCAGCTGAGCCACCTCCCCCCGACGAGAACGGGCAGGCCCATGAACAGGCCGCCGAGCAGGCCCACGAGCAGGTCCGGGGGTACGCCCGGGGGCGCGCCCACCCTCATCGCCGTCGGCCACGGCAGCCGCGACCCCCGGGCGCGCGCCACCCTCGCCCTGCTGCTCGACCGGGTCCGCGAGCTCCGCCCCGGCCTCGACATCCGCCTCGCCCACATCGAGCTGAACGCCCCGCTCCTCACCGACACCCTCGCGCGCCACCCCGGCGGGGACGCCGTCCTCGTCCCCCTGCTCTTCGGCCGCGGCTACCACGTCAAGCACGACCTGCCCGCCGCGGCCGCCGCCGCACCCGCCGTGCGCACCCGGATCGCCGCCCCGCTCGGCGCACACCCCCTGCTCGTCGAGGCGCTGGCCGACCGGCTCGCCGAGGCCGGCTGGACCTCCGCGGACAGCGCGTCGCGCTCCACCGGAGTCGTCCTGGCCGCCGCCGGCTCCCGCGACCCCGAATCCCTCGCCGACATCCGCCGCACCGCGGCCCTCCTCGGCGAACGACTCGGGGGAGTGCCCGTCGTCCCCGCGTACGCCTCCGCCTCCGCACCCACCGTGCCCGAGGCCCTGCGCACCCTCGCCTCCCGAGGCCGGCACCGGATCGCCGTCGCCTCCTGCTTCACCGCCCCCGGCCTCTTCGCCACCCGCGCCACTGCCCACGCCCCCTGGATCGCCTCCGCCCCCCTCGGCGCCCACCCCGCACTCGCCCGCCTGGTCCTCCACCGCTACGACCAGGCCGTCGCACTCCTCGGCTCCCGGCAGGAACTGATGTCCGCCTAGCCCCGTGTGTCGGTTCCGCCGGATACCTTCGGTGCATGGAAGGCATCACGGACACCCCCGGCTACGACGACACCGCGACCGACCGCTGGGCCGCAGAGCCCGACAAGAGGCCAGGGCGGACCGCCTTCCAGCGCGATCGCGCGCGCGTGCTGCACTCCAGCGCGCTGCGCAGACTCGCCGGCAAGACCCAGGTCGTCACCCCCGGATCCCGGAGCCACGCCTGGGACGCCAGCCCCCGCACCCGGCTCACCCACTCCCTGGAGTGCGCCCAGGTCGGCCGTGAGCTCGGCGCCGCGCTCGGCTGCGACCCCGATCTCGTGGAGGCCTCCTGCCTCGCCCACGACATGGGCCACCCGCCCTTCGGGCACAACGGCGAGCAGGCCCTCAACGACTTCGCCAAGGACTGCGGCGGCTTCGAGGGCAACGCCCAGTCCCTGCGCCTGCTCACCCGTATCGAGCCCAAGCGGTTCATCGCCGACCCCGCCACCGGCGAGCCCGTCAGCGTCGGCCTCAACCTCACCCGCGCCGCCCTCGACGCCGCCACCAAGTACCCCTGGCCCCGCGGCGGCCATCCCGAGGACCCGGACTCCCCGAAGTTCGGCGTGTACGAGGACGACATCCCCGTCTTCCTCTGGGCCCGCCAGGGCGCCCCCGAGCACCGCAAGTGCTTCGAGGCCCAGGTCATGGACTGGTCCGACGACGTGGCGTACTCCGTCCACGACTTCGAGGACGGCCTGCACGCCGGACACATCGACCCGAACATGCTCTTCTCCGAGGCCGAGCGCGCCGACATCTGGAGCGTCGCCGTCGGCCGCTACGTACCGTCGGACACCGACCCGCAGGAGCTCGCCGAGGCGCTCGACCGGCTCGTCGACCAGGAGTGGTGGCCGCACGGCTACGACGGATCCGCCGTCGCCCAGGCCCGCCTCAAGGACGCCACCAGCCAGCTCATCGGCCGCTTCTGCCTCGCCGCCGAGGGCGCCACGCGCCAGGCGTACGGCTCCGGACGCCTCACCCGGTACGCCGCCGAGCTCGTCGTCCCCCGCGAGACCCGTAACGAATGCGCCGTTCTCAAGGCCGTCGCCGACCGGTACGTCATGCAGCGCGCCGAGCAGGAGGCGCTCCGCGCCGACCAGCGCATCGTCCTCGCCGAACTCGCCGAGGCGCTCACCGCCCGCGCCCCCGAAGGCCTCGACCCGCAGTTCCGCGCCCTGTTCGACGCGGCCGGCGACGACCGCTCACGCAAGCGGGTGATCATCGACCAGATCGCCTCACTCACCGACGCCTCCGCCCGCACCCTTCACGCCCGTCTCCGCCCCCGCCGTCCGTAGGGGACCCCGCCCCCTTCCCCGATCACGCTCCGTGCGGGACGCTCGGCGGAGGGCCCGAGGCGGTACGGCTCGCCGAACGCCCGGAGGCGTAGCGTAGAAGCGGTCGCAACGAGGAGGCATCAAGTGGTCGACGCAGATCAGACCTTCGTCATCGTCGGCGGGGGCCTGGCCGGGGCCAAGGCGGCGGAGACGCTCCGTTCCGAGGGGTTCACCGGCCGAGTGATCCTCATCGGCGACGAGCGCGACCACCCCTACGAACGCCCACCCCTCTCCAAGGGCTATCTCACCGGCAAGGAGGAGCGCGACAGCGTCTTCGTCCACGAGCCCGCCTGGTACGCCCGCGCCGAGGTCGAGCTCCACCTCGGGCAGCCCGTCACCGTCATCGACCGGGAGGCCCGCACCGTACGCCTCGGCGACGGCACCACCATCCGCTACGACCGGCTCCTCCTCGCCACCGGCTCCGAGCCGCGCCGCCTCGACATCCCCGGCACCGGCCTCGCGGGCGTCCACCATCTGCGCTGGCTCGCCCACGCCGACCGGCTGCGCCACGTCCTCGCCTCCCTCGGCCGCGACAACGGCCACCTGGTGATCGCGGGCGGTGGCTGGATCGGTCTGGAGGTCGCCGCCGCGGCCCGTGGCTACGGCGCCGAGGTCACCGTCGTCGAGTCCGAGCCCACCCCGCTCCACCAGGTCCTCGGCCCCGAGCTCGGCCAGCTCTTCGCCGATCTCCACACCGAGCACGGCGTCCGCTTCGTCTTCGGCGCCAGGCTCACCGAGATCGTCGGCCAGGACGGCATGGTCCTCGCCGTCCGCACCGACGCCGGCGAGGAGCACCCCGCCCACGCCGTCCTCGCCGCGATCGGCGCGGCCCCGCGCACCGCCCTCGCCGAGGCCGCCGGCCTCAACCTGGTCGACCGCGCCCACGGCGGCGGCATCGCCGTCGACGCGTCGCTGCGCACCTCCGACCCCGAGATCTTCGCGGCCGGCGACGTCGCCGCCGCCCACCACCCGCTCCTGCACACCCGGCTGCGCGTCGAGCACTGGGCCAACGCCCTCAACGGCGGCCCGGCCGCGGCCCGCGCCATGCTCGGCCAGTCCGTCTCCTACGACCGTGTCCCGTACTTCTTCTCCGACCAGTACGACCTGGGCATGGAGTACTCGGGCTGGGCGCCGCCCGGCTCCTACGACCAGGTCGTGCTGCGCGGCGACGTCGGCAAGCGGCAGTTCATCGCCTTCTGGCTCAAGGACCGCAAGGTCCTGGCCGGGATGAACGTGAATGTGTGGGACGTCACAGAGCCGATCCAGCAGCTCATCCGCGCCCAGTCCCCGGTGGACACCGAGGCCCTCGGCAATCCCTCCGTCCCGCTGGAGAGCCTCGTCCCCTAGTCCGGACGCCGACGACAGCGTCTTCCGCGGGGGACGACCGCCCGGACCGCCGTAGACTTCCTGCGTGGCAGGCAGGATCAACGATGACGACGTGAAGGCGGTACGGGACGCGGTCCCGATCGACGCCGTCGTGTCCGAGTACCTCCAGCTCCGCAACGCGGGCGGCGGCAACCTCAAGGGTCTGTGCCCCTTCCACGACGAGAAGTCGCCCTCCTTCCAGGTCAGCCCGAGCAAGGGCCTGTTCCACTGCTTCGGCTGCCAGGAGGGCGGCGACACCATCGCCTTCGTGATGAAGATCGACCACCTCTCCTTCTCGGAGACGGTCGAGCGCCTCGCCGCCAAGGCGGGCATCACGCTGCGGTACGAAGAAGGCGGCTACAACCCCGGCCACCAGCGCGGCGAGCGCATCCGGCTGGTCGAGGCCCACCAGGTCGCCACGCAGTTCTACATCGACCAACTCGGCTCGCCCGAGGCCGAGATCGGCCGCAAGTTCCTCGCCGAGCGTGGCTTCGACCAGGCCGCCGCCGAGCACTTCGGCGTGGGCTACTCCCCCGCCGGCTGGGACCACCTCACCCGCTTCCTGCGCGGCAAGGGCTTCTCCGACAAGGAGCTGATCCTCTCCGGGCTCTCCCAGGACGGCCGCCGCGGCCCCATCGACCGTTTCCGCGGCCGGCTCATGTGGCCGATCCGGGACGTCGGCGGCGATGTCGTCGGCTTCGGCGCCCGCAAGCTCCGCGACGACGACAACGGGCCCAAGTACCTGAACACGCCCGAGACCCCGATCTACAAGAAGTCCCAGGTGCTCTACGGCATCGACCTGGCCAAGAAGGACATCGCCAAGGTCAGCCGGGCCGTCGTCGTCGAGGGCTACACCGACGTCATGGCCTGCCACCTCGCCGGCGTCACGACCGCCATCGCCACCTGCGGCACCGCCTTCGGCGGCGACCACATCAAGATCCTCCGCCGGCTCCTGATGGACAACGGCTCGGCCCGCGTCATCTTCACCTTCGACGGCGACGCGGCCGGGCAGAAGGCCGCGCTCCGCGCCTTCGAGGACGACCAGAAGTTCGCCGCCGAGACCTACATCGCCATCGCCCCGGACGGCATGGACCCCTGCGAGCTGCGGCTCGCCAAGGGCGACCAGGCCGTCGCCGAGCTGGTCGAGCCGCGCACCCCCCTCTTCGAGTTCGCGCTGCGCCAGATCGTGAAGCGGTACGACCTGGAGACCCCGGCGGGCCGGGCCGCCGCCCTCGACGAGGCCGCGCCGATCGTCGCCCGGATCAAGAACATCGCCTCACAGCACGAGGTCGCCGTCCAGCTCGCGGGGATGCTCGGCATTCTCGACACCCCGTTCGTGGTCAAGCGCGTCGCCCAGATCGCCCGCTGGCAGCGCGACCGTGGCGGCCGCGGCGCCCAGGCGCCGGCGGCCCCGCAGCACGGGGGTGCCCGAAGGGCCACGGGGGAGTACGAGACCCAGGCCCCCGCCGTTGCCGGCGGCCCGGCCCTCAATCTGCGCAGCCCCGCCCACCGCACCGAGCGCGAACTGCTCAAGCTCGCCCTCCAGCGCCCCGAACTGGTCTCCCCGGCCTTCGACGCCTACGGCGCGGACGAGTTCACCGCCCCGCCCTACGCGGCCGTCCGCCAGTGCGTCCAGGACGCGGGAGGTGCCACCGGAGCCCCCGCCGACTACCTGTCCGCCGTCCGCGAGGCCGCCCCGAACGACACGGTCCGCGCGCTCGTCACCGAGCTCGCCGTCGAGGCGATCTTCGCCAAGGTCGTCGACGAGGTCTACGCCGGCGCCCAGCTCGTCTCGGTCCGGCTGCGCGCCGTCGACCGCCGCGTCCGCGACATCCAGGGCACTCTGGCCCGCCTCGGCGTCAACGGAGACCCGGCCCAACTGGCCGCCGTGCAGAACGAGTTGTGGGTGCTCACCCAGTACGGGCAGTCGCTGCGCACCAACGGGGCCGCGGCGCTCTGACGTTCGGTGACCCACCGGACTCAAAAAGTCACCGCACGCCCCTCGTGGCAGTGATGTGTCGTACCCCACACTGGGGAGCGGTGCCTGAGCCCCCGGAGCACCGGCAGCGATCACCCTGGAGGTCGCCCCCGTGCAGACCCAGACCCTGTCCCCGACGGACGTCGTGCCCGGGCAACGCCCGGCCGTCCACCACCCGGAGGCGCCGGCCTCCGCAGAGCCGGCCGAGGCCTCCGATCCGCCCGAGCCCGTCGAGTTCGTGGACGACACACCCGAACCGGAGCCGGTTCCCCGCCGCCCCGAACCTGGCGGAAGCGGACCCTCCTCCGATCTGTTCCGCCAGTACCTGCGCGAGATAGGCCGCATCCCGCTGCTCACCGCCGCCGAGGAGGTCGAGCTGGCCCGCCGCGTCGAGGCAGGTCTCTTCGCCGAGGCGAAGCTGGCCAACACCCCTGATCTGGACTCCCAGTTGGCACTCGACCTGGACCGGCTCGTCGTGCTGGGCCGGATGGCCAAGCGCCGCCTGATCGAGGCCAATCTGCGGCTCGTCGTCTCCGTCGCCAAACGGTACGTCGGGCGCGGGCTGACCATGCTCGACCTGGTCCAGGAGGGAAACCTGGGCCTGATCCGGGCTGTGGAGAAATTCGACTACGCGCGCGGCTACAAGTTCTCGACGTACGCGACCTGGTGGATCCGCCAGGCCATGTCCCGGGCCCTCGCCGACCAGGCCCGGACCATCCGGGTCCCGGTCCATGTCGTCGAGCTCATCAACCGGGTCGTCCGCGTCCAGCGCCGGATGCTCCAGGAACGCGGCTACGAACCCACCCCCGAAGAGGTCGCGGCCCAGCTCGACCTGATGCCCGAGCGGGTCAGCGAGGTGCTGCGCCTCGCCCAGGAACCGGTCTCCCTGCACGCCCCCGTGGGCGAGGAGGACGATGTCGCCCTCGGCGACCTCATCGAGGACGGCGACGCCGCGAGCCCCGTGGAGTCGGCGGCGTTCCTGCTGCTCCGCGAGCACCTGGAGGCCGTCCTCTCCACCCTCGGCGAGCGCGAACGCAAGGTCGTCCAGCTCCGTTACGGCCTGGACGACGGCAGGCCCCGCACCCTGGAGGAGATCGGACGGCTCTTCGGCGTGACGCGCGAACGCATCCGCCAGATCGAGTCGAAGACCCTCAACAAGCTGCGGGACCACGCCTTCGCGGACCAGCTCAGGGGCTACCTGGACTGACTGCGGTCAGTCCACCTCGACGACCGCCTGCGCGAACTGCGCCGCGTAGAGCCGCGCGTACGCGCCGCTCGCCGCCAACAGCTCCTCGTGCGTGCCCTGTTCGACGATCGAGCCGTTCTCCATCACCAGGATCACGTCCGCGTCCCTGATGGTGGAGAGGCGGTGGGCGATCACGAACGACGTACGCCCGTGGGACAGGCGTGCCATCGCCTTCTGGATGAGGACCTCGGTGCGGGTGTCGACCGAGCTGGTCGCCTCGTCGAGAACCAGGATCACCGGGTCGGACAGGAACGCCCGCGCGATGGTGATCAGCTGCTTCTCGCCGGCGCTGACGCCCGAGCCCTCGTCGTCGATGACGGTGTCGTAGCCGTCGGGCAGGGTGCGGATGAACCGGTCGGCGTGCGCGGCCCGCGCGGCCTCCTCGATCTCCTCCCGGGACACGGCGCGGGACGCGCCGTAGGCGATGTTGTCGGCGATCGTGCCTCCGAAGAGCCAGGTGTCCTGGAGGACCATGCCGATCCCGGACCGCAGGTCCTCCCGGGACATCGCCGAGATGTCCACGCCGTCGAGGGTGATCCGGCCGCCGGTCACCTCGTAGAACCGCATCAGCAGGTTCACCAGCGTCGTCTTGCCCGCGCCGGTCGGTCCGACGATCGCGACCGTCTGGCCGGGCTCCACCGTCAGCGACAGGTTCTCGATGAGCGGCTTCTCCGGCTCGTAGCGGAACGCCACCTCCTCCAGCGCGACCTTGCCGAGCGACTCCGAGGGCTTCCCCCAGCCTCCGGCCGGGGGTGCCCCGATCTCGCCTCGCTTGCTCTTCGGCGCGTCCGGCTCCTGCTCGTCGGCGTCGAGGAGCTCGAAGATCCGCTCGGCCGATGCGACCCCGGACTGCACCAGGTTCGCCATGGACGCGACCTGCGTCAGCGGCATCGAGAACTGCCGGGAGTACTGGATGAACGCCTGCACGTCACCGATCGACAGCGTGCCGCTCGCGACCCGGAGGCCGCCGACCACGGCCACCAGGACGTAGTTGATGTTCGAGACGAAGAACATCACCGGCTGCATCACACCGCTGTTGAACTGCGCCTTGAACCCGGCCTCGTACAGCGCCTCGTTCTGCTCGCGGAAGTCGGCCGCCGACTCGCCCTGCCGCCCGAAGACCTTCACCAGCGCGTGGCCGGTGTACATCTCCTCCACATGGGCGTTGAGCGTGCCCGTGGACTTCCACTGCTGCACGAAGTGCGGCTGCGAACGCTTGCCGATCTTCGTGGCCACGACCACCGACACCGGCACGGTCACCAGAGCGACCAGCGCGAGCAGCGGTGAGATCCAGAACATCATGGCCAGCACGCCGACGATGGTGAGCAGCGAGTTGATCAGCTGCCCCATCGACTGCTGGAGCGTCTGCGAGATGTTGTCGATGTCGTTGGTCGCCCGGCTGAGGACTTCGCCGCGCTTGGCCTTGTCGAAGTACGACAGCGGCAGCCGCGCCAGCTTCGCCTGGACGTCCTCGCGCATCCGGTAGACCGTCCGGTTGATCACCTTGATCGACATCCGGGTCGAGACCAGCATGAGGAGTCCGGCCGCCACGTAGATGACGAGCACCCAGAGCAGCACCTCTCCGACCGCCGTGAAGTCGATGCCCTGCCCGGGGGTGAAGTCGACCCCGGACAGCATGTCGGCCATCCCGCCTTCGCCCGCCGCCCGAAGCCTCTCGATCTCCTGGGCCTTCGTCGTGCCCTCGGTCATGCCGCGCCCGACCACGCCCGCGAAGACCAGGTCGGTCGCCTTGCCGAGGATCTTCGGGCCGACCACCGACGCGGCGACGCTGAGCACACCCGCGATCAGCATCAGCCAGAGCGCGCCCCGCTCGGGCGCCAGCTGCTTCAGCAGCCGCTTGCCCGAGCCCTTGAAGTCCATCGACCGCTGGTCGGGGCCGCCCCCGGCCATCATCCGTCCGCCAGGACCGGCCATCAGGCTGCCTCCGCCTCGGTCAGCTGGGAGAGCACGATCTCCCGGTACGTCTCATTGCCCGCCATCAGCTCGTGATGGCGCCCGGTGCCCACGACCCGGCCCTCGTCGAGGACGACGATGCGGTCGGCGTCCCGGATGGTCGACACCCGCTGGGCGACGATCACCACGGTCGAGTCCGCCGTCTCCGCCTTGAGCGCTTCCCGCAGCAGGGCGTCGGTCCGGTAGTCGAGCGCGGAGAAAGAGTCGTCGAAGAGATAGATCTCCGGCCGCTGCACCAGCGTCCGCGCGATCGCGAGCCGCTGCCGCTGTCCGCCGGACACGTTCGTGCCGCCCTGCGCGATCGGCGCGTTCAGCCCGTTCTCCAGCTTCTTCACGAAGTCGGCGGCCTGGGCGACCTCGAGCGCGTGCCACAGCTCGTCGTCGGTCGCGTCGGGCTTTCCGTACCGCAGGTTCGTCGCCACCGTCCCGGAGAACAGATACGGCTTCTGCGGGACGAGCCCGACGGTCCGTGCCATCAGGCCCGCGTCCAGCTTCCGTACGTCCACACCGTCGACGAGCACCTCGCCGCCGGTGACGTCGAACAGCCGTGGCACCAGACCCAGCAGGGTCGACTTGCCGCTGCCCGTCGAACCGATGATCGCCGTCGTCTCACCGGGCCGCGCCACCAGCTCCACATCCCGCAGAACCGATTCCTCGGCACCCGGGTAGCAGAAGTCCGCGCCCCGGACCTCCAGATGGCCACGCCGCTTCAGCTCGGCCACCGGCTCGGCCGGCGGCACGACACTGCTCTCGGTGGCCAGGACCTCCTCGATGCGCTCGGCACACACCTCGGCCCGCGGCACCATCATGAACATGAAGGTGGCCATCATCACGGCCATCACGATCTGCATCAGATAGGCGAGGAACGCGGTCAGTGCCCCGATCTCCATGCCCCCGCTGTCGATGCGGTGCGCACCGAACCAGACCACCGCGACGCTGGAGATGTTCACGACCGTCATGACCGTCGGGAACATCAGCGCCATCAGCCGGCCGGTCTCCATCGAGACGTCGGTCAGCTCGGTGTTCGAGCCCTTGAACCGCTCACGCTCGTAGTCGTCCTTCACGAACGCGCGGATCACGCGGTTGCCGGTGATCTGCTCGCGCAGCACCCGGTTCACGGTGTCGAGCCGCTCCTGCATGGTCCGGAACAGCGGCCGCATCTTCTTCACGATCAGCGAGACCGCGATGCCGAGGACCGGCACGACCGCGATCAGCACCGCGGACAGCGGGACGTCGAGACTCAGCGCCATCACGATGCCGCCGACGCACATGATGGGCGCCGAGACCATCAGCGTGAACGCCATCAGGACCAGCATCTGGACCTGCTGGACGTCGTTGGTGGTCCGGGTGATCAGCGACGGCGCGCCGAACTGCCCGACCTCACGGGCGGAGAAGGACTGCACCCGCTCGAAGACGGCGGCACGGACGTCCCGGCCGAGGGCCGACGCGGTCCGCGCCCCGTAGTACACGGCCCCGACGTTGCAGACGACCTGGACCACGGAGACCGCGATCATCAGGGCGCCGAACCGCAGGATGTAGCCGGTGTCCCCGTTCACGACACCGTTGTCGATGATGTCCGCGTTCAGGGTCGGCAGATAGAGAGAGGCGCAGGTCTGCAGGAACTGGAGCAGGACCAGCAGGCCTATGGGCTTTTTGTACGGTCGGAGGTGGGTTCGGAGAAGTCGTAGGAGCACGGGTTCTACTATCGCCCGCACCCCCCGGACGTTACGACCGTGTTTTGTCGAGTCTTGAACGGACTCCGCTGTGAGCCGAACGGGCTCCGGTCACGCCCCGAAGGCGCCAGGGTGCAGCTGCTCCCGCGTGGCCATGTACTGCTGCCGTACCGCCTGACCGACGGCCAGCTCCTCGCCGGGCTCGAAGATCTGCGCGGCGGCGCCCTGCCAGGCCGGCGGAGCGGCCGGGGAGAGCGTGCCCCGCGCGACGCCGAGCGCCCACGCGGCCTGCCGGGCCGCGCCGAGCGCCGCGTAGTCCGCGGGCTGGGGGACGACGGCCTGCGCGCCGAAGATCGCCGGAGCGAGCGCCTGGACGGCGGGCAGCTCGGCCGCCGCGCCGAGCAGGAACACCCGGCGCACCTCGACGCCCCGCCCCCGCAGCACGTCCATCGCGTCGGTGAGCGCGCAGAGCATCCCCTCGAACGCGGCCCGCGCGAGGTGCTCGGGCTTCATCGACTCGCGGCGCAGTCCGCTGAGCGTGCCGGCGGTGTGCGGCAGCTGCGGGGTGCGCTCGCCCTCCAGGTACGGCAGCAGGACGAGTCCGGAGGAGCCCGGCGTCGACTTCAGCGCGAGCGCCGACAGCTCCTCCAGGCTCTCCACGCCGAGCATCTCGGCGGTGCCGCGCAGCGCGCGCACGGCGTTCGAGGTGTGCACGACGGGCAGGTGCATCCCGGTCGCGTCGGCGAAGGAGGTGATCAGGCCCTGCGGGTCGGCGAGTGCCTCGTGGTGGACGGCCATCACGGAGCCGGAGGCGCCGAGCGAGACGACGGCGTCGCCGTGCCCGAGGCCGAGACCGAGCGCGGCGGCCATGGTCTCGCCCGTACCGGCGGAGATCAGCAGCCCCTCGGGGGTGGTCCCGGCGGCGTCGGACGGGCCGAGCACCTCGGGAAGCATGGCCTGGTGACCGAGCGCCAGCTCGACGAGGTCGGGGCGGTAGGCCCCGGCGCCGGCCGACCAGTACCCGGTGGCGGAGGCGGCGCCGCGGTCGGTCGTGCGGCGCAGGGGCCGGCCGAGGAGCTGCCAGACCAGCCAGTCGTGCGGCTGGAGGAGCATGGCGACGCGCTGGGCGTTCTCCGGCTCGGAGCGGGCCAGCCAGCGGAGCTTGGCGACGGGCTGTCCGGCCTGCGGCACGGAGCCGACGGCCTCGGCCCAGGCCCGCCGCCCGCCGAACGCCTCGATCAGATCGGCGGCGGCCACCTGCGCCCGCTTGTCGTTGCCGACCAGCGCGGGCCGCACGAGGCCGCCCTGCGGGTCGAGCGGTACGAGCCCGTGCTGCTGGGCGGAGACGCCGATGGCCTGCACACCTTCGAGCAGCCCGCCGCCCGCGGCCTCGCCGAGCGAGAGCAGCCACGCCTGCGGGTCGACGTCGGTGGCCTTCGGCTCACCGGGGTGCGGGGCATAGCCCTGCCGCAGTACGGCACCCGTGTCCGCGTCGCAGACGACGATGCGTGTGAACTCAGCAGAACTGTCCAAGCCGGCGACTATCCCCATGACAGGAGATTCTGCCGCACGCGGGGGAGTAGGTGGAGCGCGTGCGGGGTAGGAGACGCGCTTTCGAGCGGGAAAGTCGCGGCCGAGGCGTCACCCGGGCGTCGCTCAGGTGTTGCTCACGCCCCAGTCGTCCTCGGTGACCTGGCCGTTGTGGTGGCGCAGCGCGTGGATCCGCTCGGTGAACGACGCGGGCAGCTTGTCGCCGACCTTGTCGCTCACCGCGTGGTACGCCTTGCCGGCGACCTGGCGCCCGGTCTGTGCCGCGGACTCGGCGGCGTTGCGCACCGCCGGGTTCTGCGAGAACTCCCGGGCGGACTTCTTCATCTGTTCGTAGCGCTCGCGCCCGGCGCGCGTCCCGATGACGTAACCGAGGGCCAGCCCCACGACGAACGTCAGCTTGTACCGCACGGCGGCACCACCTTCCCTTGAGCTTCCCTGATGTCTCACTGGTGCCCACGAGCGCCCACGACATACCGATTGGCGGAGCACCCCCCTGCTTGCGCTAATGTATGTGTCGCAGCGAGCGCGCGCCGCCCGGGAACACCCGAGGTGGATCCGTTCGGTGCAACGCAGCAATCCCCTGTAGCTCAATTGGCAGAGCAGCCGGCTGTTAACCGGCAGGTTACTGGTTCGAGTCCAGTCGGGGGAGCGCGATCCCCTGTAGCTCAATTGGCAGAGCATTCGGCTGTTAACCGGAGGGTTGCTGGTTCGAGTCCAGCCGGGGGAGCGATCGAAAGAGGACCCTAAGGGGTCCTTTTTCTTATGTCCGGGAACCATCCGCCGCGCTGCGGAGTCCTCCTGGTCGAGCAGCGCGCAGCAGTGCCGAGCATCCGGAGCAGGAGATCGTATGAGCGGCTATGCTGCGGCAGACGGCGCGCACACATGTACGCGCCACACCGTTAGGGGCGGTAGCTCAGCCGGTTAGAGCAGCGGACTCATAATCCGTCGGCCGTGGGTTCGAGTCCCACCCGCCCCACTGCGGCATGGTGTAGCAGAATCGTTCTGACCAGCACTTTTGCTGGTCGGGCGATTCGCCACCGGGATCGTGACAGCCTTCGCTGTGTGTCTCCCCCCAGTGTGTGGACACTGTGTGGACGCGGGCGGTCCGACACGCCCAAGTCACTCGGATGCCACAGCCCCCGGCCTCGCCCGGCCCCTCTGTGAGCCACCCCACATCACCATCGAGTCGAAGCCGGTCACCGGCAAGGCGCAGCCGGCCGTGGCTTGCGGCCGGGACGTGGACGACGGTCAGGCGCCATTCCCTCGGGGCCGGGTTCCCGGGCACCAGAAGCTCGCATCGACGCGGACCACCGGGGCGATTCTCGCGCACTGGCCGCTCTGCCTCCGCCTGCTGAGAGCGCGACGACATCCCGCGTGGCCCATCCCTTGGCCAGGGGGCGATCGTCGCGGCGTCGTGCGGCAGGTCGATGATGTCCAGCTCGGCAGGCCCGATGAGGATGCCGGCGCTCCGACGAGCACCGTCACCGACGAGTTCGGGTCGTGGGCAGCCGGCGCGAGCCCGGCGTGAACGCGGCGGTGACAGTGGCCACCGCAGCGCCTGTCCAAGCACCACCGCTCATGACCAGCCGGGTGATCGCCCGCGCCCCTTCTGCAGCCCGGCGAACCCGCTGCATGCCGACGTCGACGGGGACACGCCGGACAGCGTCGTGCGGAACGGCAGGTCGAGGATTGGTCCCGCAGAGACGTGCGGGCAGGGTTCGAAGACGCGGTTGATGCCACGGTCGAGAAGGTGGCGATGTGCTTCGTGGACAGCGACCGCTTCGAGAGGATCTGGACGACTGCCGGAAGGGAGGCCCACGACGCCGTCGTCAAGGCGCTCACCGGCGGAGGCCGCGGCGCCTTGGAGGCGAGCGGCGGGACGGTCACCCTCGACGTCGGCGAAGCCGTCGACCGGGTCAAGGAGGACCGCAAGGCCCCCGATCCGGAAGCGGTGGGCGGTCGAGCGGAGCTACAGCCGGCCCGCCGCCTCGCCCGTGACCACGAGACCCTTCCCGGACGCTCCGAAGCCATGATCCACCTCACCATGACCGACCTCCTGGCCCGCCTCGCCGACGAAGCCGCCATCTCCTGGCGCGACCCGATAACCGTCACCAAACGACCCGTGCCGGGATGAAACGGCGGGAGCAAACAACCTCCAAGTGGCCGCCCACCGGCTGGTCGATCCGTCAAAGGGGCTTGGTGGATCGACAGAAGACCGGCGGGTAGCGTGCAAGATCGTTCTTGGTGCCGCTGAAGATCGGTTAGCCTTCCACCTCCACACCTGATGTGCACACAACATGCACATCGGCGGGGGGTGTGATGTGGCGCCGCATCGTGGGCACCCCTCGCCGTTCATTGGGTGTTTATTCCGCTTAGATCGCAGACGAGGAATTCTCATGATTCGACGCATTTCGGCGATGCTGCTTGCCGTGGCATCCCTGTTCGGCGCGACAGTCGCCATGGCCGCGCCCGCGCAGGCATTCGGCTGCACCTACAACAACGTCTGTCTCTGGTCGGACGCCGACGGCAACGGATACGTGCGGAACGACTTCAACTCCCGTAGCAGCTGGTCCAACATCTACTACGGGGGCAGCAGCAAGCCGCTCTACCAGGGTGACGGTGTCGCCGACAATGTCAGCTCCATCGACAACTGGGACCCGGACACCGGCGTGTCGGTGTACTACAACTCCGGGTATGTCGGTCCCTGCTTCATGGTCATGGCCAACGGAGAAGTGTCCAACATGGGGTGGGTCACCCTCAGCTACGGCGGCAAGAAGGCCAACGACAACATGAACTCGCACAAGTTCAGTTACGACTGTGTCGGGAACTCGTTCGACTTCTGATTTCCGGCTCATGACCGCGGTGGGGCGGAGTCAATTCCGCCCCACCGTGCACATCCACTCTATCCAGGGGTTTCCTTGCGTTACGTACGTCTCGTCATCGCCGCCGGGGTCGGCACGCTGCTGCTCACCGGGTGTGCGGACGGCGCCCGGGAAGACGTCGGCTCCGGCAGCGGAGGTGGCGGTTCGGCGGTCCGGGAGGTCGTCACGGAGGCCGACATCGTCCTCCCGGTGTCCGCCTACATCTTCACCCCCGAGCAGCAGGCGTTGGTCGACACCGCGAGGTTCACCCTGGCTTCCGACTGTATGAAGCGGTTCGGATTCGACTGGCCCGTCAAGAAGCGCGAGCCGGTCAAGGTCGTGAACCGTCGGTACGGCGTGGTCGGCGAGAAGGTTGCCGCCGAGTACGGCTATCACGTGATCCCGTCGGCAGGCGACGCCGAGCACGCCGAAGGCGCGGTCTCCAGCGGGGCCGAGTTCCCGCCCGAGGCGTACATGATCTACGGCGGCAAGGGGGGCACGGCCCGCAGTTACCAGGGCAAGGACATTCCCGAGCGTGGCTGCTTGGGGGAGGCCGGCCGAAAGCTGGGACTCGACAAAGTGCAGGATCCCACGAAGGGTAAGGTCGGGCTGCTCAGCATCGATTTCTCCTCCTTCGGGAAGGCCCAGGAGACGTCGGAATTCAAAAAGGCGCAGGACGGTTGGGTGGCCTGTATGAAGAAATCTGGGTATCAGTACACCGCTTTCCTGCAGCCCGCCGCGAAGTATGCGTCTCAGGGGAACTCCGCATCACCGCAGGAGAAGGTCGCGGCCAAGGTCGATGTGAAGTGCAAGCAGGAAACGAAACTTTCCACCGTGCTACTCCGGATGGAAACGCAGATCCAGAACGACTACATCGAGCAGAATGCCATCGGTTTCGCCGAGATCAAGAAGGATCGGAGCGCGGTCATCAAGGCGGCCAACGAGGCATTGGCGAACTGAATGCAGAACGACGAACAGCCCTCCGTGGACGCGGCCGAGACAGCCCGCGACAACGGCGGTGACGGTATACGGATCAGGCGCCGCTGGATTGCCCTGATCGCCGTGGGTGCGGTCGCGCTCACCGGGGCGGGCTTCGGGGCCTCCCTGCTGATCAAGTCGCCTGCCCAGGCAGCGGCGGACTCCCGACCTCCCGCACCGTCCGTGATCACCGCGCCGGTCGAGTACCGGCCGCTGGCCTCCTCGGTGATCCTTCGCGGCACCGTGGTCGCCGGCCAGAGCGTGGAGATCGCCCCCGGCGGCGCGGCCGATGGAGGCAGTCCCACGGTCTCCAAGCTGCCGCTGAAGGCAGGAGATGAGGTACGCGCGGGCCGGGTGCTGGTCGAGATCTCCGGCCGTCCGGTGATCGCGCTCCAGGGCACCGTTCCGCTCTACCGCGACCTCAAGCCCGGCGCCCAGGGCAGCGACGTGGGCCAGCTGCAGGACGCGCTCCAGCGGCTCGGTCATTCCACTTCCCCCGACAGCCGGGGGCGTTTCGGTGAGGGCACCAAGTCGGCGGTCACCGCGCTCTACGACGCGCTCGGGTACGAACCGGTCATGGTCGGCGGTGCCGAGGGCTCGGCCGCCCTCACCGCGGCCGAAGCACAGGTGACCTCGACCGAACGAGCTCTGGACGACGCCAAGGACACGCTGAAGTCCGCCGAGGCCGGCTCCGGATCCGGTTCGGGCTCGACCAGGACGACGGGATCGACCACGGGAACGGCCGGGGAAGCGGATGGTGGCGGTCGCGATCTGGAGCGCCTGCGCAAGGCAGTCGGCCGTGCCCGGGAGGACCTGGCCACCGCACGCGAGGGCCTCGTCGTCGCGCGGGCGGCCGCGGGCCCCATGGTCCCGTCCGGCGAGGTCGCGCTCCTGGAGAGCTTCCCGGCGCGGGTGCAGGACCTTCCCGTACGGCTCGGCGCGAAGGTGCAGGGAGCCGTGATGACCGTCGCCGCGGGCGCCCTGGTGGTGCACGGATATGTGCCCGACCACCAGAAGGGCCTGATCAGGGCGGGCCAGCAGGCGGAGATCCTCTCCGAGATCAACGGCACCACCGCCCAGGCCTCCGTACGATCCATTGCCACCACCCGCACGACGCCGCGTCCCGATGGCGACGCGCAGGACGGACAGCCGGCCGGCGGGCAGGCCGACGCGGACGGCTATCTGATGACTCTGACGCCGGGCCGGCCGCTGGAGGCCGAATGGACCGGGCAGAACGTCCGCCTGACCGTCCTGGCCGCCACAACCGGCGGCAAGGTCCTGGTCGTACCCGTCACGGCGGTGTCGGCCGGCGCCGACGGCTCCACCGCGGTCACCGTGCTCGAGGACGACGGCAGCCAGCGCCGGGTCCGGGTGAAGCCCGGCACCACCGGCGACGGCCATGTCGAGGTCATCCCCCTGGACGGCGGGGCCCTCGCCGAGGGCGACCGGGTGGTGACCGGGGTCCGGGCCGACGGCGCCGCGCAGGGGGGCGCCGGATGACCGCGTCCCCGACCCCGTCCGAGCCGCCCGTCATCGAATTCCGGCAGGCCGGCCTCACCTATCCGGGACCGCCGGCCGTTGAGGCGTTCCGCCCCAGCGACCTCACGGTCCGCAGGGGCGAGTTCATCACCGTCGTCGGCCCCTCCGGATCGGGCAAGTCCACGTTCCTGAACATCGCGGGACTCCTCGACACCCCCACGACGGGCAGCTTTCTCCTCGACGGCATCGACACCGGCCGGCTCAGGGACACCGAGCGCACCACGTTGCGCGGCCGCCGTATCGGGTTCGTCTTCCAGGCCTTCCACCTGCTGCCGCACCGCAGCGCCCGCGAGAACGTCGAACTCGCCATGGTCTACAGCGGCGCCCCGCACCGCGAGCGCCCCCAGCGGGCCCGCGAGGCGCTGGACCGGGTAGGCCTCGGCCACCGGACCGACGCACTTCCCTCGCGGATGTCCGGCGGCGAACGCCAGCGGGTGGCCATCGCGCGGGCCCTGGTCGCCCGGCCCTCACTGCTCCTGTGCGACGAGCCGACGGGAAACCTCGACACCGGCAACGCCGAGGCTGTGCTCCAGCTGCTGGAGGCTCTCAACGCCGAGGGCATCACGGTCGTCCTCATCACGCACGACCTGGCCGTGGCCGCCCGCGGCCGACGGACGGTCACCATCCGGGACGGCATACTGAGCGAGAGCGAGCAGGTACGCGCATGCTGAGCCGGATCGGAAGGAAACGGCACGCCGCGCACCTGCCCGGAATTGGGCGCTCCACATTTGCGCCACGGGACCTGTTGGCCGAGGCGTTGGCCGGGATGCTGCAGCGCCCCGCCCGTTCCGCGCTCACCATGCTCGGCACCGTCCTGGGCGTCGGTGCCTTCGTCGCGGTACTCGGCCTCACCGCCACCGCCTCCTCGCAGATCGACGCCCGCTTCAACGTGCTCTCCGCGACCGAGGTGACGGTCGAGGACATCGCCCACGAACAGGACGAGTTCGCCGACGCGGCGTTCCCGGACGATGCCTCGGACCGCGTCGAGCGGCTCAACGGGGTGCGGCACGCCGGCGTGCTGTGGACGGTGCGGCCCCGACGCAGCGCCACCGAACTCGCCGTCACCGCCGCCCCGGTGGGCGACGCCGGAGGGGAGACCCTCAACGTGGTGGCCGCCGCCCCTGGTGCCCTGCGCGCGGCCGAGCCCCGGCTCTCCCAGGGCAGGCTGTACGACGACTTCCACACCGACACCCGCCAGCGCGTCACCGTGATCAGCTCGGGCATCGCCGCGCGGCTGGGGATCACCACGCTGGAGACGAAGCCGGCAATCTTCATCGGGGGGCAGCCGTTCACCGTCATGGGCATTGTCGAGGACGTTCAGCGCCAGCCGGACGTGCTGCTCTCGGTTCTCGTGCCTCAGACCACCGCGGTTGAACTGTGGGGGCGGCCCACCGAAGGCTCCAGGATGCTCATCGCCACCGATCTGGGTGCTGCCCGTCAGGTGGCCGGGGAGGCCCCCACGGCGCTGCGCCCCGACCACCCGGAGTACTTCAAGGCGGTTCCGCCGCCCGACCCGAAGAGCCTGCGGACCTCGGTGACCTCCGACCTCGAACAGCTGTTTCTGCTGCTCGCCGGGGTGTGCCTGGTCATCGGAGCGGTCGGCATTGCCAACACCACCCTGGTGGCGGTCCTGGAGCGCACCGGGGAGATCGGCCTGCGCCGTGCCCTCGGTGCGCAGGGGCGGCATGTCACCGCCCAGTTCCTCGCCGAGTCGGGCACGCTGGGTGCGTTCGGTGGACTCATCGGTACGGCCATCGGCACGCTGGCCGTCCTGGTGGTGGCGCTGATCAGGGACTGGACGCCGGTCATGCACCCGGTGACCCTGGCCACCGCCCCGCTCATCGGTCTGGCGACCGGCGTCGTGGCCGGGATCTATCCCGCCCGGCGCGCGTCCTCCGTGCAACCGGCCGAAGCCCTTCGCGGCTGACCCGCCCCGCCCATGAGAGCCTCGCGGTATCCGTGACCGACACCGCAACCGAGACTTCCCGGGTGGGACTCTCGGTGGTCATACCGGCGTTCAAGGAACCGGCCCGCATCGAGGCGACCCTGGAAGCCGTCCGCGACCACCTGGAGAGCGCGGACGGCGTGCCGCCCGGAAGCGGGACCTGAGTGGTCATCGGCGTCGACGACGGCTCCACGGCCGACCTCGTGCGGGCGGTCGCCGCGGCCGACCGCCGCATACGGTTACTGACATCCGAGCGTGATCGCGGCAAGGGTCGCGCCCTGTGTATCGGTGTGCTCGCCTCGCCCAGCAGCCGCGTGTTGCTGTTCGACGCCGATCAGACGACCGATGCGTCGCTGGGCGAGCAGCACGCCTGGCGCGAGCTGCGCCGCCGCCAGTCCTTCCGGCGGATCTGCGCGGAGCACACCGTCGCCGAGTACGAGCAGTGGCAAGCCCTGCAGCGGTTCACTACGGTGGAAGTCCATCTGACGTGCATCTACCGGAAGTTGCACCTGCGTTCGCAGGCGGACCTGATGCGGCTGCCGACGGCGACGGATCCGAGGGATTGAGGGTCGCTGGTGAGCTGATGCTCTGGTGGATTGAGTACGGGTGCTCATGTGGGCGGTGATCAGCAGCCTGCATGGTACGGACATGCGATCGATATTCCTCCCGAAGTCCTTGCCGGCTGCCGCGCTCGTCGTCGTCCTGTCCGGCTTCGGCGCGCAGAACGTCACCGCCGATCAAATCTCCACGGTCAGCGTCGCCGTGGCGAGCGACGACGATGCGGAGATGCGTTTCCTCGAGTTCGCAGACCTCATCTCGCAGAGCTGCGCTCCGGACGTCTCCAGCAGCACCGATGATGTGGCATCGGCTTCCACGGACGACACCACGGCAGCGGAGCCGACCCCCGACTCCACCATGCCCGTCCTGGTCGATGAGGTGCCGCTGACCACTGAGGAGGAGTGCGCCGCCGAGAGGCACGCATGGCGTCTTAGCAGGGCGTTCTCGGGCACGGACACGGCCACGTACGAGGAGATGCAGAAGAAGCTGACGAGCCTGAACTACCCGGCGGCGCGGATCTACCGCGTGCCGGACTTCTCGGGCGAGCCCGTGGCAAGGCTCGACCTGCGCGTGGGAGCCGACCACGTGGCTCTGGAAGTCACCGGTACCCACCTGGGCGTGATGGTCAGGGCGTTCGGCGCTCCGGAGGGCGTGAGCGTGACCGAGGTGCGGCTGGAGCCGCAGCTGGACGCGCCCACATCCTGAGGTCCCTGCCGACGCCCCTCCGGGGCCGTGCCACCGGGTCACTCCGAGAGCGTCGGCTTCGGCGGGGTGGTGCCCACTGCCGGCGCCACCAGTAAGCGCAGCGGTCACCCTCACCTGACGACGATGGTGTATGGCTGGGACCCGGTCGCGAGAGCTGCATCCTCCTGACCGGCACCGGCACCGGCACCGGCACCGGCACCGGCACCGAGAGGACCCGGTTCGCTGCGCGCCGCCCGGGAGCTTGTCGGGGGCGCCGCGCGCGAGGGGACGAGCCGGCTGTGGGACGGAACCATCGGAATGACGCCCGGGCGCCGGTCGTGGCGTGCCCCGCACGCCTCCGGCTCCCCGGCGGGAATCGGCCTTACCGTGCAAACAGCCCGTCCGGATACCGGACGGCACCACGCCACTCCGGCGTTCCCCTGGAGGTCATGATGCCCAGTCCACCCCAGCCGTTCGGCACCGTCGTCAGCACCATCGGCGTCAACCTGCGGAAGTATCCGAGCACGGACTCCTCGGTCATCGGCAACCTGAGCCACGGCGTCGAGGTCGGCCTGCGCAGCAAAGTGCATGCCCAGACCATCGACGGCAACAGCATCTGGTACCTGCTGCGCGACAAGTCCGCGTGGGTCGCCGCCCGGCACGTCGACAACACCGGACAGGTGCCGCTGTCCAAGGACGTCGAACCGGCCGCCCCACAGGGCTGACAACGGACAGCCCCTTCAGGGCGGCGCAAAGCCGTCCCGGGGGCAGCCCTGTGGCTGTCCCCGGGGCCGGGGCTGTGCTCAGCGAGCGCGGCGGTGACCGCCGGTGACCTGAGTCGGAGATTCTCAGGTAGTTCCAGCCCGGCGAGTGATGAGACCGCTGCGGCGTCGACCGACATGCGAGCCCATGCGGGAGGTCGGACCAGTCGCCCTGACCCGCCAGGGGCTCTTCGACTCAGGACACCGGCTACGGGTGGACCGTGATCCGGTCGACGCCGATCGTCGAGCACGGCCCCACGGAGGTCATGTTCACCGGCCCCCGCGACCAGCGCACCGCGGACTACGTGGAGGGCCGCTTCGGCTGACGGACGTGCCACCGCCGGCACCGAGGGCCC